>CAZHWA010000019.1:0-12614 GCA_964536175.1 uncultured Terricaulis sp.
AGCAGACGTCGTGCTCGCACGCGCGCGCCGATGGTTTTGTCCACGGCCGCCGCGCTGCGCGGCTTGCCCCTCTTGCGTCCGTTCATCCCCCGACTCCAGCAAGTTCATTGTGCTGTCGTTGGCGCAGAGCGAAAGCAACTTGTCCGTGCAGTTCGCCTGCAACTCAAAGGCGATGAGCCGCTTGGCGCACAAGCAGCAGCAAGAGGGTCTGCCCGCGTCTGTCCATGTCAGCTGAGCATATAGGCGATGGCGTCCCTCGCTCCGTACTGGGTTTCAGCCGCGCGACTTGCCAGACTGCGCGCAGGCCATCCGAAAGCTTGCAGTCCCTACCAGGAGCGGCGAACCTGCACGCCATAGACACGCGGCTGACTCCAACGCGACACCGCGGCGCTTCCGAAATTGACGTAGGTGCTATTGGCGACGTTATTGGCAAACACCGCAAACTCAAGCTCGCCCAGATCTAGCGCAATGCGCACATCGGCCTGCTGATAATCGGAGAGCTCCGGCACCCCGCTTATTTCCTGAATGCCGCCCCATTGTGCGCGGTAGGCGACGTTTCCGGTGAGGTCCACGCCGTTTCCAACCGGCACGCGGTAATTCAAGTTGGCGGAGGCAACCCAATCGGGCACCTGGGTGAAATCTGCGCCGGCAAACGGACCAGACACGATCTCCCCGTCCTGACGAGAGCCGCCGGCGCCGATCCGAAGCAGGCCCGGTCCGAGTGAAAACAGCGCATTGGCGAAGAGTTCGACGCCCCAAGATTCGCCCTCGCCGGCATTTATCATGAAGGATGTCGCCATAACCGGACAGGCGGGGTTGAGGATGCCGCAGCCATTGTTGAGCTGAACCAGCATGTCCTGCGTTTCCGTCCAATAGGCCGCGCCGTCCAGATAGACGTTTTGGGCAAGCTTGCCTTTGGCGCCGGTCTCGTAGGTCGTGATCCTTTCATCGCCGAACCCCGGAATGACCGGGTTTGGCGCCCGCGGGTCGCCGAGATCGCGGTTGAAGCCGCCGGTGCGATAGGCCGTGCCGACCTTGGCGTAGCCGATCCAATCCTCGAGGTGATACGAGACTGTAAGGTTGTAGGTGAAGTTGCTCGCATCCAGCGTGTCGTCGATGGTGAAACGCGCGCCGGAGGAAGCGCCGGTCAGCAGGTCGAAGCGTTCGGTATAGAAGTCCTTGCGATCTTCGGCATAGCGCGCTTCCAGGCCCAGCCTGAACCGCTGGCTCAGGCGCCACGTCGCCGAGCCGTAAATGGCGGCCGAGTCGATCTCCTGTTCGGCGGGCTGCTCGGTCCCCGTTGACGGATTGGCCGAAGTGGGCGTGCGCAGATTGGACTGCTCGTAGTCGTTCTCAACCCGCAGGGCTTCGAAGCCGACGAACCAGTCCAGTGGGCCGATCGGGTCGCCGACAATCCGCAGATCCTGATAATAGGTGGTGACATCGTCCTGGCTCGTCTGGGCGGCGTTGGGATCGAGCGTCAGGGCGCCGCCCTGCGACCGCAACAGCGCGTAAACCGCGTCATCGATCGTATCCAGATCGAATGAGTTCTGCGTCAATCGATTGCGAACCGAAGTCGTCGATGTGAGGTCGCCCCAGCCAAGGTCATAATTGAGCGTGAAAATTGCGGTGTTGACCTGCTGCTTGGCGTTTGAAGGCGAGTTCCAGTTGTAATTCCGCGGGGCGCTCGTGTAGCCTTGCGGGAAATTCGCATTCGGCGCGATGTGCGACTGCCAATGCAGCGCCGGCAAGCGCGCCACCTGGTTCTCGATAAGCAGATTGGCGGTCAGCCGCTCGCCTGCGTAGCGCGCCTGCGCGCGCGCGACGTGACCTTCCTCGCGGTCGAAATACTCGCCCCGCGTATTGTTGTAGAAAAACCCTCCCTCCTGGCCGAACACCTGCGCCCCGACGCGAAGAGCGAAGGCGTCAGAGAGGGGCAAATTGGCGACGCCTTGGGCGAGCCATTGCTCGTTATTGAATCCGTATTTCGCGTCGATGAAGCCAGAATATTCAAAACTCGGCGCTTGGGTAATGATGTTGATGGCGCCGCCGACGGCGTTACGCCCATAAAGTGCGCTTTGAGTTCCGCGCACGATTTCCGCGCGTTCGATGTCGAAGAGATCGGCGCGCGTATAATTGCGCCCGCCCAGCAGGCCGCCGCCGACATAAACACCGTCGCGATAGAGCCCGATTGCGGATTCAGCGAAGGTGCCGCGACTCGTTCCGGATGCGCGCACCGACGTCTCGGCCGTCGTTGGCGAATTTGTATTGAGATAACGCACGCCCGGAATCCCCGCGAGCAGACGCTCGGGATCGTCCACGCCGCCGCGCGCGGCGATCTCGTCTGCGGCGACCACGTTCGTTGCGGCGGGCACGTCGCGCAGCCGCTCTTCTCGCCTGCGGGCGACCACGACAAGGTCGCCCACCGTTCCCTCTTCCGCCGCCGCCTCGCGAGGTTCGCTGTTCGGCTCCTGCGCCGCCGCGCCCCAGGCCGCCATCAGCGCGAGCATGCCCGTCGTCGTCGCCAATCGCCAAGTCATCGCACACCCTCCCCTTTTTTATCGGACTAATGTGTACACGTGGTGGTGAAGTTGTCTACACTTTATGCGCCAACAGCGGCAGTTTAGCCTGACTTAGTCCTCATCGGTTTGCGGCTGGGCCGTGCGGCGCCCTTAGAGACAGAATCTCTGCTCCGCGGGCCGCCAGTCATTGATCATCCCCACCATCGCCACGCCGGCGAGTTCGGCGCGAACGATGTTGCCGCTCCACAGCCGATCGAACACCGGCGTCCGATAGGAAGCGACAGCGTGAGCGACGGTCTCGATGCGCGTTCCGCCCGCCAGCTGCAGCCGAAACCGACGGCGGGCGGCGGGCGCTGCGACACACAATTCTTCCACCGCGATCGACCTGCCTCCGCTCTCCCAATCGCCGTAGCGGCGCAGCGGCGAGGAGAGCGCAATGAAGGACGCCGACGGCGCCCACATCATCGCGTAGGTGTACGGTTCGGCGAAGCGGGGGCGGGTCTGTACCTGTTCATGCGCCTTCGCAATACCGGCGATCGTCAGCACGCGTCCTTCGATGGAAAGGCGCGCCTCAACGCGCCCGGTCCATTCCGACCGGCCCGGCGGTGCGTTGGCTTTGAGCCAGTCGGGAAGAAATCGCGCCTGCAACGCGATTGGCGTGTCCCCCGCGCCGTCGGCGCCGTCCCTGTCCGCATGCGCCTCGATCGCCGCATCCAAAGCGATCTGGTCCAGGTCCTGCACCGTCCCACGGCGCACCATGACAATTCCGCCTTGGCTTGAAGCGTAGCGCGCCGACGGCGCAGCGCCGAGATTGCGCTCCGGCTCGCAGGGCAGGCGCCGTTCGGTGAAGGAATAGATGCGTCCCTCATGAAGAACATGGCACCACAGCCAGGTCGCATTCATGTCCGGATAGCGCGAGACCCGGACGCTGAACCCCAGATCCGCCCGCTCGCTGAAATAGAGCAGCATGAGCGACTCGCTCCATGTCTCCACCCCGGCCGGCACATCGCCATAGGCAGGCGCGCTCGACGCGCGGCCAGACCTGCCGGCGCAGGCGCTCAGCGCAAGGCCCGCAGCGCCGCTGCACCAGGTCCGCCGGTCCAGCTTCATCGCAGCTCGCCTGCGCGCCGCAGCAAGAGCGCGCCCGATTGCGGCTCGCTGGCGCGGGCAATCAGATAAGCTTGAGCCGGCTCGACGCCACGCAAATGCGCATCCCAGAAGGCCAAACTCAGCGCTTTGAGCGGATCGCTGGCATCGCCCAACTCGCCGTCGAAATCGCCATGGCCGAGACCCTCGAGCATCAGGGCGTATTTGCCCTCCGGCGGCCCCCGCCAGAATGAGGAGAGGCGCCAGTCCGGACTCTCCCCGTCGGCGCCTCGATCGCGCGTTGCGGTGACGTTCATCGTCGGCGCAGCAACGGAGTCAAAACTGCCGGGCGTAAGCGACATGCGTCCGGGGCCCTGAGCGCTCACGGCCAGGAAGGCGCTGAAAGCAGGGTTGGCGAAGCTGATTGCGCGCCCGTCGCGCTCGAGCGTGGCGCCCGCGACCACGAGGGCCGTGTAGGCGCCGTAGGAATGGCCAGCCAGTCCCAGGCGCGCAAGATCGGCCCTCGCGCGAACGCTCTCTTCGATCGATCCAGGTTCACCGAGCGCGCGGACGATTAAGGCGAGATCGCCGGCCCGGTTTTCGATGTGCGCCGGGCGTTCGAGCAAATCCAGAAACGCCGCGCGCGCGCCGGACTCCAACGCGCCGCTGCGCACGCCCTGAAGATATGCGCGCGCGACCTGCACATCGCGCTCGTCCAGATCGCCGTACAGGATCGAGTCGGCGTGGGTCGGCGTCAAAACCAGATAACCGTAACTGGCCCAAAAGCGGGCGGTGTTCGCGAACTGGCGATAGCTGCCGCCGAAGCCGTGACTGAAGACGATAACAGGAAACGGGCCGGGCCCGATCGGCGCATAGATCTGCGTCAGCACATCCCTGCTACGTGTTTCGTCGCGAATGGCGACCGGTTCCGGCGCCTCGACCGCGTAAGGGCCCAGGACCGCGCTATAAGACGCGATTGGTTTGCCTGGAACCTGCGCACACGCCACCGCGCCTGCAAGCGAGAGGACGAACGCGGCTATCGAATACGATAGGATGCGTGACACCTGACCTGTCCTCCACTCGCCGCGCGCGATCACGGCCAATGGGCCACGACAAACGCGCGCAATCGCTGCGCGAACACCTCTGGCGCTTCCAGCGGCGGGCAATGGCCGACCTCGTCAAGGATTTCGATCTCGCCCCCGCTCGCGCCGGCAAGTCTTCGGCCCTCCTCGAGCGACACCGCTGGATCGAGCGCGCCATGAATGACGAGCAGCGGCGCGTTGAGCTCAGGCAGAGTCTCGGCGAGATCGGGGCGGGAGACGAGCGCCGCCGTCAGTCCCGCCATACCGGCGCGGTCGTAGCGCTGGACGCGGGCAAACCAATCCTGCGTCCAGTTCGGGGTGCGCGCGAGAAACGCACTGCCGACCAGGAACGGCGCCAGCTGTTCGGCTGCGGCTGGCGACCAGGACGTCTTCACCTGCTGAGCCATCGCGGCGAAAGCCTCCTGCTCCGGCTCGGTCCAGGCGCGCTCGGTCGAGCTGACGATGACGAGCCCTTCCATCTGCTTTCGGCCGGCCGCGGCCAGGGCGAGCATTCCCCCCATCGAATGGCCGACCAGGACCATGGGGCGGGCGGCGCCGACGCGTGCGAAAAGCCAATCGGTCCAGTCGGCCATCGCCCATTGCGCCGGCGGGGCCGGCTCTGCTTCATGCGCGGGTTGGGCCAGCGCGATACAGCGATAATCGGGCTCGAGCGCTGCGCGCGCCTTATCCCAGATCGCCGGGCTCATCAGCCAGCCGTGCAAAAAAACGATGGTCGGCCGGGCCTTGTCGCGGCGCAGGCCCAGGCGCGGCCGCGGCGCGGCGATGAGGCCGAGCGCTATCGGCACGGCGATATAATGAAGTTTGCCCGCGGTTACTTCCCAGGCAAGGCTCAAGCCCATGACCCAGACCTGATCCCAGAGACCGGCCGGGGCGACGCCGTCGCCGCCGGCTTGGGCGACGATGCGCACGCCCCCGATTTGCAGCGGCGCGAAATTCCAGACGAGATAGACCATGACGCCAACGCTCCACAGCGCCAGCACCGTCAGCCCCGCGCGCCCGCGCAGCGCCGCAAGACCCAAGGCGAAACCGAGAATGGCTATCGCCACAGCGGTGTGAGCGAACATCGGCCGCACGGATGTCGCCGCCGCGTCCTCACTGGCGAAGACAACAATCAGCGCAAGCATCGTCACAAGCGCCAGAAAGGCGCCGTAGCCGAGCCAAGCCGCGCGCCCCCCGCGGCGCAGCACCAGATCGGCAAACCACCAACCGGCGAGCGCCAACGGACCGCCTTCCAGCAATCCTTGCGTCAAATGCGCGGGCAGGCCGGAAAGCGTCAGTCCGAGCAAGCCGATGCTGAAGCCGGCGCCGCGATCGCCCCACTGCGCCAGGAGCCATTCCATCAAGCCTTGGAATACAACCCCGGAGACGAACACGATGAGAAAGCGCCACTCTCCCTCGCGCGCGCGCCACAGCGCCACGGCGAGCGCAACGAGTGCAATCAGCAGGCGCGTTTCGTAATAGCCGCCGAAATCGAACGAGCGGACCAGGTAAAAACCCGAAGCCACGGTCGGCGCCATCAGCCCGCCCCGATGGCAAAACAGCGATCGCCTCGGCGGACGGCCGCGGCCGCCATGAAGGCGTCAGCTGTGGGCGCAAGGCGGCGAAGCAAAGCCACCCCGCGTGTGCTTGGACTGTCGATCACCGCCAGCGCCGAGCGACGTTCTGCCTCGTTCACCTCTTGTCCGGCCCGACGCACGATTATGCGCGCGCGCTCTCCGGCCATTTCGCGATCGTTAAGGGTATAGAAATTGTCGGTGTTGGCGCCATAGAGCGACAGCGAGGCATAGCTCTCCCAAGGATCGATAGCGATCGCGACCGGCGCAGCGGTGAGGTCGAACACGCACGTCGAATAAGCCAGGTCGGGCGAAGGACGCACAACCCCGCGCGAACGCTCGCTCACGCGCGGGCGGTGGCGCCATGCGTTTACCCCCGCGCCGGATTGCGACATCCGCTCCATGGCGGCGGCCATCGCCCATCGGGGATAGGCCAGCACCGTCGCGAGATGAGCGCCGAGCCCGGCCAACAGCGAGACGGCAAGCCAGATCGCTATCGCACGCATCACGCCTCCTGCCTGCAACTCTGCCGCACCACGCGCGGCAAGCGTGCGCTCGCCAAGTCGGCGAACACGTCCTCGTTGGGCTCATAGAGCCGCAAGGAAAGCGAAAACGCGCCCGCATGCTGCGTGCTGATCCAATTGCTCGCGTCGTTTCGCTCGGGCGCCACGCGCACCGTCCACGCCCCGCTCTCGTCGGCATGGACGCCGGTGGCGTCCACAGAATGGCGGTCTTGGTCGTTGCGCGCGAGATACCGATCCTCGGCATAGAGCGTTATCGACCACCAGCGCGCCGCCAGCGCGCCTCCCTCGATGCGATAGACACAGTGCGGCTCGAACGGGCGCGCGGCCTCATCGAGCGCCCGCGTGTAATAGAGCGCCTCCTGGCGGTTTAGCGCCAGCAAACCGGCGTGGGCGACGACGGCCCGCGTGTAGGGGCCGGCGCTCGCTGCACCGATTGCAGCGCTGGTCCGCCAGCCGTCATTATCGACGCCCCCGATCGCGGCGCCGCTGGCAATGACGCATTGCGCTGTACCCCAGCCCAGCGCCGCCCCGATCGCGATCGCGCTTAAAACAAAGGCGAAGCGCCGCATCGTCACACCGCCACGCCCCGGCCGCGCCCGCGAATCCGCGTCGGCCGGCTTGGCTCCTCCCATGGCTCGCTTCCTTGCCCCGCGGGTCGTTCGGCCCGATCGCGGCAAGGCTAGCGCGCCATATGTTTGCAGACAACACAAAAAGTGGCGACACTTGTTCCGCAGCCCGTCAGCGGCGGCGCACGCGCCGGCCCTTCAATTCGCCCGGCGCCTGCTGACGCGGCATCAAGGCCGCGAGCGTCACGCCGCGCGTGACGCCATCGTCATGCAGCTTGCGCCCGAGGACAAAAGCCTCATCGGCGCGTCCGGCGCAGACCGCTTTCACCAACGCCGCGGACTGGGCGCTCTCGGTAGCGCGCATTTCCTGGGTGGCCATCGGCAAATAGCCGTAAGCGACCGCCGCACCGACGGTGAGCTCTCGCAGCATGTTGGTGAGGCGCGGGATGGCGGCGATCGCGCACAACGCTTCGGCGAGGTCGTAACCTGCATTCTGAAACTTGCGCGGGCTGCAATCGGGATCGGCGCTGAATTCATGCATGCGCTGAACCAGCTGCTTCAATTGCGCGGCGCCGCGCGCATTCACCGATTTGGCCGCCTGCTCGCACATCAAAGCGAACAGTGCGCCGCGAATCTTCAAAGACTCGATCAATTCCTCGTCGTCGAGCGCGATTACAAAGGCGCCGCGCTGGGGCACGACGCGCACCAGGTTCTGCGATTCCAGCAGACGCAACGCCTCGCGCACCGATCCGCGCGACACCCCGAAACGCTCGCCCAGCTCTATGGTGCCGAGGTGCCGGCCCGGGCCGTATTCGCCGGAAAGGATGTCGCGCCTGATGGCTTCCGCCATCTGCGGCGGGGATGGGGCATTTCTCGACTTCGCACGACGCTTTTCCATTCTTCAGTCCCCGCCGTGCCGACCGCACGTTGACTTGCGCACGCGGCTGAGACTGCCGGCGCCAGAAACGATCGAGGCCTTGCCGCCCGAAACGCTCATCCGGCCCGCTCCAGAACCGTAACGAGCCCGATCGCCTCGTCAAAGCCCATCGAGCCGCCGCCATTATAGGCCAAGGCCAGCGCCGGAGCACGCGTTTGCCGCTCGCCGGCTTCGCCCCGCAATTGCGCGCCCAGTTCGAAAATCATCGCCAGACCGGTTGCGCCTACCGGATGGCCGCGTGCAACCATGCCGCCGCTGGGATTAATGGGCGCCATCCCGCCCGGTCTTGTCTCGCCGGCAAGCGCCAGTGGGCCCGCCTCGCCCCGTGCGCACAGCCCTAGCGCTTCGGGGATGTGGATCTCGCCATATGAGGTGGCGTCGTGAATTTCGGCGACGTCGATGTCGCCGGCGCCGAACCCGCGACCGGCAAAGACCCGCTCGGCCAGGCGCTCGATCAGCCCGGGCGCGTCGGGCTCACGATAATGGCCGCCTTCCATCGCGCAGGCGCGGACCTTGAGCGCGCGCGCGCGCACGCGTTCGTCGAGTGCGCGCAGCGTCGCCTCGTCGCATAAAAGAGCCCCGGCCGCCCCATCGCTGAGCGGCGCGCACATCGCGCGCGTCAGAGGCGCGCTGACGATGCGATCGGCAAGCACCTCCTCCGGGGTCATGACAAACCTGTATTGAGCCTTGGGATTAAGCGCGCCCATGTCGTGGGCCTTGGCGGCGGCAGCGGCCAAGTGCTCCACTTTCAGCCCACGCTCGCGCATCGCCCAGCGCGCCTGAAGCGCATAAGTATCCATGAACGGACTGCGTCCAGGTCCTAGTTCGAAGCTCGTTCCTAATGCGGCGGCGACATCCTTGAAATAGTCGGTCCAACGCTCGGGCTCGAGCACATCGGCGCCTGCGCGAAAACTTCGCAGCACCTCGGCCTTGTCGGCCTCGCCCTTCAAAGACGGGGGAAGTTTTTCGAGCCCCAGCGCCATCACCAGACGCGAGCGGCCCGACAGAATGTCGCCGCATGCCCCGTACAGCGCCGTCGAGGCCGACGCGCACGCATTTTCGACGTTCACCACCGGCGTGCCGACGCGAAGGCGCGCGCTGTCGAATAGCAGGCTCAGCGCGGCCTGGCCGCGTATGCTGGCTTGTCCGGCCGAGCCCATGCCCGAATTGGCAAACCAGATGCCGTCGATGTCGCATCCGTGCGCCAAACCCGCGTCGTGCAGGACCCCCTCGACCGTCTCGCCGGCCATAGCCTTGAACGAGGCGTCCGGCCGGCGGCCAAAGCCGGTCATGTAAAGTCCGATGAGATAAACCGACGCCAACGCCTCGACCCTACTGAACCGGGCGAGATGGCTACATCTTTGCAAAATAGTGTCAACACTTTACAGTGCTTGCGATGATCGACCCGGTCTTCAACGCTCTGCCCGATCTGATCGCCGCTCATGGCCGTCAGCGTCCCCGCGCCCCGGCGATCGCCGCCGAGGAGGGTCTTTGGAACTGGGAGGAGTTTGCACGCCGAATCGACAGTTCGGCTGCGATGTTGCGGGGGGCCGGTGTCCGACGCGGCGACCGCGTCGCACTTTTGACGGGCAATCGGCGCGAAGCCTATGTGGGCGCGTTGGCGGCGCTGCGCGCCGGCGCTATCGCCGCGCCGGTCTCGCCGCTTTTGACGTCAGCTCAGATCGCGGCGGTGTTAGGCGACGCCGCACCCAGGGCGATCTTTGTCGATCCCGATCTGCAGGCCTTGTTCGACGCCGCATGGAGCGACGCCAAAAAACGCAGCGCCCGGATTTTCTCGCTGGCCTGCTTGCCCGAAGCGAGCGGCGCGGCAGCGCAGCGCGCGGCCATCGAGCTGGAACCGCGCGACCCTGCGACGCTGATCTACAGCTCCGGCACGACGGGCGCGCCGAAGGGCATCCTCCACGATCATCAGGCGCGGATGAGCCACGCCCTCTGCCTCGCCGCTGAATTTTCCATCGATCAGGGCGCGGTGACATTGATGACCACGCCCTTGCATACCAACGGCACCTGGATGATGGCTTTACCCACCTTGGCGCTTGGCGGCTGCTGCACGCTGATGAGCCGCTTTAGCGCGGCAGGCGCTGTCCAGGCGCTGTCCGAGGCGGGTGTGACCCATCTTTTTGCCGTGCCCACCATGCTCGCGGCGATGCGCGAAGAACTCGCCCAAAGACCTCGCGACATGCCAGCGCTGGTAATGTGCGTCAGCGCTGGCTCGGCGCTCGCCCCAGAACCCAAGCAGGCCATGCACGCCATGCTGGGGGGACGCCTGGGGGAACTCTATGGTCTCACCGAAGGTGTCGCCACCACCTTAAAACCGCGCGAAGTGCTGGCGCACATCGAAAGCGTGGGCCGCCCAAGCGTAGGCGTCGAATTCGTCGTGCTGGACGACGAGGATCGGCAAGCGCCGCCAGGAACCGTCGGCGAAATCGCGGGCCGTTCGGCGGGACTCATGCGCGGCTATTATAGACGTCCCGAGGAAACCAGAAAAATGATCTGGCGCGATGGCCGCGGTCGCAGTTTCATTCGCACCGGCGACATGGGGCGCTTCGATGGCGAGGGCTATCTTCACATCGTCGATCGCAAGAAGGACATGATCGTCTCGGGCGGCCTCAACGTGTACAGCGCCGATTTGGAGGCCGTGGTTCGCGAGCATCCTGCAGTCGCCGATGTGGCGGTGATCGCCGTCGCTCATGCCAAATGGGGCGAGGCGCCGGTGGCGATCGTGCGCCTCAACCAGGACGCTGGCCCCGACGCGATCGCCGCCTTTGCCAATGCACGGCTTGGAAAGCATCAGCGTCTTGCCCGCGTCGTCGTTCGCGAGCGCGACTTTCCACGCAATCTGCTCGGCAAAGTGCTGAAGCGCGAATTACGCGACGAGTACGGCGGCGTGCTGCAGAACAGCTGATTGTTCAGATATCCCCTGGCGCTTCGGGATCCGGCCACATCGGCCTCGCCTCGTTGTCCGCGCCGTGCGGACCAACGAGGTTTAGCCCGTTCTCTCGCTTAACCGCCGCGCAGGCGGGGCGCTTTGGGGGGCGCTCGGGAAAATGCGGCAAAACCAAGTCTTTGCGAGCGCGCCTACAACTCGTCGGTTGAATCCGCGTCACGCTTTTGGAGGCACGCTCTTGGCCATTCTCGACGCTAGCGCCGCGCCTGGAGCGCAGCTTGACTCCAAGACCTGGCGCAACTCGGTCGTCGAATTCTGCAAGCGGCGCGCGCCAGGCGCGTGAGCCTTTGCGGAGAAATCTGTCGCAGCTGCACTGGCGCCGAGCGATTGAAGCACTTGCCGCCGCGCGAACGTAAACGTGCAAAGCCAATCCGACCCTAGAAACCCCAAAAGGGGCGTCGACTCCTGAGGAGATCCAGCGGCCCCCGACCGAGGAAGATCTAATGGCGCCAGCGGAGGGTGACGCCGACGGTGCGCGGCCGCATGATGTAGTTGGTGAGCGTGTCGCCGAAGGTCCCTGTGTAGGACGCCGTTGCTACTGCGCGTTCATCGCCGACATTGTTGACGAAGCCGACGAGTTCTACATCGCCAAGATTCAGACCCGCTCGGAAGTCGAAGACATCATAGTCGCCCGTTGATGGATCACGCAGCGGAAAGTCCTGCACCAGCGCCTGCGCTTCCGAAGCAGAACGATGCGAGAGTTGCACATAAGGCGCGCTCGCGCCGTCAAACTGGTAGCGCAGGATATTCGCCACGGTCCAATCGGACGCCCCTGGCAATTGTGCCCCGGCCGTTATCCCGGTCCCCACGGCCGCTTCGGTGATCTCTGTGTCGAGGTGGGTGATCGCCGTCTGCCAGGTGAAGTTATCGCCGATCGACCAATCCCATGAGAGTTCCACCCCATTGATCTCAGCATCCCCGGCATTGACCACTCCACTTGTGCCGCTCGGCGTCACGAACGGAAGCTGGATGTCGCTCCAGTCGATGTGGAACACCGCGGCGTGCGCAGACAATGTATTGTTGAACCAACTGCCACGGACGCCCGCTTCGTAGTTCCAAAGCGAGTCGGACTGGTACGAACGTTCCAGCAGCGGATCGGGATTGACGTTCGGGCCGCCGAACCTGAAGCCGCGAGAGGCCAGGACATAGACCTGAGCATCGTCTGAAAAGGCGTAAGCGATTGAAGCCTTCGGATTAAAGCCGTCTTCACTCTCGCTGCTCGCAGGCGGATTGACGTTGATCTGTCCGTTGATGAACGCCGCGTAAAGCAGACCGAAACCGTCGCTTTTGAAGCGCGACTCGGTCTCGAACAAGCGCCCGCCCAGTGTGACTTCAACTGTGTCCGCAAATGTGTA
>CAZHWA010000020.1:0-12599 GCA_964536175.1 uncultured Terricaulis sp.
GAGACCGTAAGCTGACGTTCCTCCCAGACGCGGGTCTGCAACCGGATCAGCGATTGCGCCGGCAGCCCCCCGTGCAGCGCTTCGGTGCCGGTGAGATCCATAAAAGCTTCGTCGATCGAGAGCGGCTGCACCTGCGGCGTCAGATCCTCCATCATGGCCCGGATCAGCCGGCCCTCGTGCACATACTTGGTCATGTCGCCATGTACGACCTTGGCCTGCGGGCAGAGTTTGAGCGCCTTGAACATCGGCATCGCCGAACGCACGCCATAAGCGCGCGCCACGTAGCAGCAGGTCGAAACCACGCCGCGCTTGCCGCCGCCGACGATGACGGGGTGAGGCTGCAGCGAAGGGTCGTCGCGCTTTTCGATCGAAGCATAGAACGCGTCGCAGTCGAGATGCGCGATCGCAAGCTCAGCCAGTTCGGGATGTTCGAGCGGCTGCTCGGCCCCGCACGCGCAGCGCGCGCTCGCCGTTTCCGCAGCGCAAGCGCGGCACAGGATCATGGAATGTGGACCGCAGGCGCCCTGGCCGGCATCGGCAGTGGGGAAACCGGATCAGCTTGCAGCCCATGCAACGGCCGCACGACGGCGAGGGCGGCTGCGGTCCACATGGCGTTGCGAACCCTCACTGCATGTGCTCCGAGGCCTCGCCCTCAGGGTCGAACAGCCACGCAGCGCCGCGCACGCCCGAAGAATCGCCATGCATGTTCTTCACCAGCCTTGTGCGCACGACGTCGGAAAACACGTGCGCCAGCAACTTGCCGCGCACGCTCACGCACAGCCCGGCCACATTGGAGACGCCGCCGCCGAACACGATCACATCCGGGTCGACGATGTCGATCACGACGGCAAGGCCGCGCGCCAAGCGGTCCGCGAGCAGATCGAGCGCCACCCGCGCCTTGGCGTCGCCCGCGAGCGCCTTTTCGCCCGCTTCGCGCGCGCTCATGCCAGCCCAGCGCTTAAAGCCCGATCCCGACACCCATTGCTCCATGCAGTTCGGCCGTCCGCACCAATGCCGGCCGGCGTTTTCGTCGGCGCGCGCCCAGGGCAACGGCGTATGGCCCCATTCGCCGCCGATGCCGTTGACGCCTTCGATCACTTTGCGCTCGACCACCAAGCCGCCGCCGCAGCCGGTGCCAAGGATCACGCCGAACACCACGCGCCCATCGGCAGCGGCGCCATCGACGGCTTCCGAGAGGACAAAGCAATTTGCGTCGTTCTCCACACGCACCGGACGCGCCAACGCAATCTCCAAGTCCGTGAGGAACGGCCTCCCATTCAGCCAGATGGAGTTGGCGTTGCGCACAAGGCCCGTGGCCGGCGACAACGAACCGGGCATGCCAACGCCAACCGTTACCGCGCGCACGCCTGCTTCCTGCTCGATTCGCGCCGTCAGATCGGCCACCGCGCGCACTGCAGCATCATAACCGCCCGGGTTGGGCACGCGCCGGCGCGCCAGAATTTCTCCCTTGGAATCAAGCATAGCGGCCTCAATCTTGGTGCCGCCGAAGTCCACGCCGAGACGCATACTCAAATCCTTAAGCTCTTCTTAACGCTGCGGGCGAGATTGCTGGCTTTGCCAAGGGTTGTTAAGGCCTCGACGCTATAAGGGCGGGGGCCGCGTTTCGACAGAATTGTCGGCATGCGAGAGCGAAGCGGGTTCATGGCCAAGACCGTTCTCATCGTCGAAGACAGCGAACTTAATATGAGGCTGTTCAACGACCTGCTGGAGGCGTTTGGCTATCGCACGGTCAAAACTCGCGATGGCCGCCAAGCGCTGCCTTTGGCGCGCGAACACAAGCCCGATCTTATCGTCATGGACATTCAGCTGCCGGAGATATCCGGCCTCGAGCTGACAGACCGCCTGAAAAAGGACCCTGCGCTCAAATCCATCCCGGTGGTCGCGGTGACGGCGTTCGCCATGAGGGGCGACGAGCAGAAGATCCTCGCCGCAGGGTGCGATGCGTATCTGTCCAAGCCGATCTCGGTGACCACGTTCCTCGAGACCATCCGCAAGTTCATCGGATGAGCGCACGGCGATGAGCGCGCGCATCCTTGTCGTCGACGATCTCGAAGCCAACCGGCGTCTCCTGGAGGCCAAGCTCAGCGCCGAATACTACGACGTCATCACAGCGCGTCGCGGCGAAGAAGCCGTGCAGTTGGCCAAGCGAGAGAAGCCCGACCTCATCCTGCTGGACGTGATGATGCCCGGGGGCATCGACGGCTACGAAGCCTGTCGACGCCTCAAGACGCAACCAGAAACGCGGCACATCCCGGTCATCATTCTCACCACGCTCGACGACCGCGACAACAAGCTGCGCGGCCTGCAGGCCGGCGCCGAAGAATTCCTTACCAAGCCGATCGACGACGTCCACCTGATCGCGCGCGTCAAGAGCCTGCTGTCGCTCAAGGTCGTGATCGACGAATTGCGGGCGCGCGAGGCCAGCGGCATGCGCCTGGGCGTGATCGGCGAGGATTTGCGCCCCGATCCGCTCGACCAGCATCGACTGGTCGCCGGCAACGTGCTGGTGGTGGACGACAATGCCCATCAAGTGAAGGCGATCAAGGCCGCGCTCGGCGTAGAGCATCTGGTCACGCTGCTCGGCAGCGAAGAGGCGGCGCGCCCGCCCGACCTCGTCGTCGTCTCCGTAACAGCCAAGAGCTTCGACGGCTTTCGCGTGATCGCTCGAATGCGCTCGGGCGAACCGACGCGCCACCTGCCCATTCTCGCCGTGGTCGAGCCGGATGACCGCGTCCGCGCCCTGCGCGCGCTCGAACTCGGCGCGCACGACATCATCGCCCGGCCGATCGATGACGAAGAGCTGATGGCGCGGGCGCGCACGCTGATGCGCCGCAAGCGCTATATGGATGCGCTTCGTTCCCGTCTGGATCAGAGCCTCGAATTGGCCATCACCGATCCCCTCACGGGGCTCTACAACCGCCGCTTCGTCATGGCCCAGCTGGGGCCGCTGGTGCAGCGAGCGCAATGCGGCGGCGAGCCGGTTTCGGTGATGACCATCGACATCGATCACTTCAAGCGCTGCAACGACACCTTCGGACACGATGTCGGTGATCGCGTATTGCAGGAGTTCGCCGTGCGGCTTGGCTCGAACGTGCGCCCCTCCGATTTCGCCTGCCGCCTGGGCGGGGAGGAATTCATCGTCATCATGCCACGCACGCCGGGCGATATCGCTTGCCTCGCCGCCGAGCGGTTACGTCGCAGCGTCTGCGCGGCGCCGTTCAACGCCCCCGGCTTATCGCAGCCACTCGATATCACCGTTTCCATCGGCGTCGCCTGTTCCGAGAACGCCGACGATAGCGCCGACGCGCTGCTTAAGCGCGCCGACGAGGGTCTCTACGAGGCCAAGCGCTCCGGCCGCAATCGCGTCATTGGCAAGACCGCAAGAGACGCCGCTTAGCGCTCCAGCGGCGTGCGAGGTGCAACATCGCCGCCCGCCGCGCCCGTCGAGGCGCATCCCATTTCGGCCGCGCGCGATGACGAGCCGGCTTTCCGCCGTGACGGATGGAAAGCCGCCCGCTCGCGGTCGCTACGCCACCGGCTGGCCCAGTTTCACACGCGCGCCGGCCATGGTGCGCGCTTCCGGGGCAGGCACGCCGTTGCGCTGCATGAGTCGCGTCAGGTCTTCTTTGCGAGATTCCAACTGCTCGGCGAGCGACTCGAAATCGACTTTGCGCCGGCCCTTGCCGCGCCGCGCTTGCGCGAACATGCCGTCGCGCTTTTCTTCTTCGTTGACGTGGTGCTTGATCATTTCCGACAGCACTTTGACGCGTGCATCGTAGAATTCATCGCGGGGATCGGCTGCCATGATCTCGGCAATCAGCACTTTGGCGCCATCGTGCTCGACATGCGCCTCGCCGTAGATCTCCCCATCGACCACATCCTTGACGGCGGGGTAGAAAATCTCTTCCTCAATCATCGCGTGGACGGTCAGTTCGAGACAGATCTCCCGGGCGATTGCGCGCTTGTCGGCCGGCCGCTTGGCCTCCTCGAACTCCTCGAACAAGTCTTCGACCGTCCGGTGATCCTGCTTCAACATCTGGATCGCCAGCGGTTCGCGTCCGCTGGCGCGCCGGCCGGCGCCGTTGCCGCGGCGCGCAGCTTTGCGTCCCCTGGCCGACTTGGCCTGTTTGGTCCGTCCGCCCGTCGCCTTCTTCTTTCCTTTTGTCGTGGACTTTCGCTTCGCCGCTTTGGCCATGGGGCTGCCTCCTGGATTGCCACACGCCTAACAAGCAATCCATGCTTGGGGTTCCGAACAGGAAACGCGCCGGCGGGTCGGCTGTTCAGCCCGGCTCACTATGTTATGAGGACGCACCATGAGTTACGTCCAAGCCCTCGAGGCCCCCGAGCACAATATCGGCCAGATCAAGCTGCACGACCGGGCGGCGGCCTTCGCCGGCATGGCCGCGGCCGGCCAGCTGGCGGCCTCGTGCCTGGACATGCTGGTTCGGGAGGTGCGGGAAGGGGTCGCCACGCGCCGCCTCGACGACCTCGCGCGGGCCTTTGTAATGGACCACGGCGCGCTCCCCGCCTGCGTCTTCTACCGCGGCTATCGCCACACCGTCTGCACTTCGCTCAACCATGTGGTCTGCCACGGCATTCCGGGCGATCGGGCGCTGCGCAGCGGCGACATCCTCAATATCGACGTCACTGTCATCCTCAATGGCTGGCACGGCGACACCAGCCGCATGTACGCGGTTGGCGATGTGCCGCGCAAAGCCCAGCGACTCATGGACGTGACCTATGAAGCGCTGCTGCGCGGCATCGCCGCGATCAAGCCCGGCGCACGGCTCGGCGACCTTGGCCACGCCATTCAGTCCTACGCCGAAGGCGAGCGTTGTTCGGTCGTGCGCGAGTTCTGCGGCCACGGTCTCGGCCGCGTCTTCCACGACGCGCCCAATATCCTCCACTTCGGCAAGCCCGGCCAGGGCGAAGAGCTGAAACCCGGCATGCTGTTCACCGTCGAACCGATGCTGAATCTCGGCAATGCGGCCGTAAAGGTCTTGGGCGACGGCTGGACCGCCGTAACGAAAGACAAATCGCTCTCGGCCCAATACGAGCACTCGGTCGGCGTCACCGAAGACGGCGTCGAGATTTTCACCAGATCGCCGGCCGGCCTCGACCAGCCGCACAAACTGGCGAGCTAGGACGCAGGATGGCGGGGCGCTCCGGAAAACCACGCGCCGCATCCTCCCGACGGCGCGTCGAAGATTCCGAAGCGCTGCCATTTGCGATCGACAGCCTCGACATCGGCCCGCTGATTGCGCCGCCGCTCACCGCCAAGCGCGCGCTGGCGGCCAAAGCCAAGCAGCGCCATAGCGGCCATCGCGGCCGGCTGCGCGAGCGCTTCGACACAGCCGGTGCGGGCGCTCTGCAGGACTACGAGCTGCTGGAACTCTTTCTGTTCCGCACTATTCCGCGTCGGGACACCAAGCTCGTGGCAAAGGACCTGTTGGATGAGTTCGGCAACGATCTGCCCGCGCTCTTGGCCGCGCCCGCAGAACAGATCGCGCGCATCTCCGGGGCAGGCCCTGCGGTCGCGCAGGATCTGAAACTGCTGCAGGCCTTTCTCGAACGCGCGTCGAAAGCCGGGCTGCGCGGGCGCACCGTGATTTCCTCCTGGTCGGCGCTGGTGAATTACTGCCGCGCCGCGATGGCGAACGAGCCGCGCGAACAATTCCGCGTACTTTATCTCGATACGAAGAATGGGCTCATTCGCGACGAAGTGACGAACTACGGCACCGTCGATCACGCGCCGGTTTATCCGCGCGAGATCGCCCGCCGCGCCCTTGAGTTAGCGGCGGCGGCTGTGATTCTCGTGCACAACCACCCCTCCGGCGATCCAAAACCGAGCGCGGCCGATGTGGCGATCACACGAGACGTCGTCGCTGCGACCGCCACAGTTGGCGTCAGAGTGCACGACCATCTTGTCATCGGACGCAACGGCGCGGAGAGTTTCAAGAGCCTGGGGCTCTTGTGAGCGCGTAAGACCGGCCCATGAGAATCCGTCCTCTCGAACTCAAAGACCGTCGCGCCTGGGCCGAGATGCGCGATGCGCTCTGGCCGGAGGCGGACCCGGCCGAGCTTGCGCATGAGACGGTCCTGCACTTCGCCGGCGTCAGGGCGGCCGACGAAGTATTCGTGGCCGAGGATGTCAACGGGCGTCTGTGCGGCTTTCTCGAACTCTCGCTGCGGGCTTATGCGGAGGGCTGCCGCTCATCGCCCGTGCCCTATATCGAAGCTTGGTACGCCGCCGCGGAAATGCGGCACACCGGCGTCGGCCGCGCACTGCTTGAGGCGGCCGAGAACTGGGCGCGACTGCGCGGCTTCGCCGAAATCGCCTCCGATGCGACGATCGATAACGACGCGAGCCACGCCGCCCATCGCGCCCTTGGCTTCGCCGAGATCGAACGCATCGTGTGCTACCGCAAATCGCTAGACGCTTGATCGGGGCCAAGCGCAAGGCGCGTGTCGCGCAGCGCTTGCCCGCCGCCGCAAGGGCCGCCATACACATCTGTCTGGACGCCAGAGCACGGCGCGGCGGGAGGAGAGCATGACCGAGGCGGCAGCGCCGGCCTTCACAGGCTTCGGCACCAGGAATTATCGCGCCTACGTCCTGGGCGCTCTCCTCGTTGTCTACACTTTCAACTTCATCGACCGCGTGGTCATCGGCATCATCCAGGAGCCAATCAAGGTCGAGTTCGGGCTCACCGACTTCCAACTCGGCCTGTTGGGCGGGCCGGCCTTCGCCATCCTCTATACGCTGCTCGGCATTCCCATCGCCCGCTTCGCCGAACGTCACAACCGCATGACCATCCTTTCGGTTTGCCTAGCGTTGTGGAGCGCCATGACGGCCGCCTGCGGATTCGCCATCAATTACGCGACGCTGCTCGCCGCACGGGTCGGCGTCTCCATTGGTGAAGCCGGCTGCACGCCGCCGGCGAATTCCGTCATCTCCGATTACTTCCCGCCCGAGCGCCGCGCGACAGCCCTTTCCATCTACGCGCTCGGCATTCCGATCGGCTCGATGATCGCGGCGGTCGGCGGTGGCTGGATCGCCACCGAAGTCGGCTGGCGCGAAGCGTTCATCTGGCTCGGCATTCCCGGCGTGCTGCTGGCGGTGCTGGTGAAGCTCACGGTCAAGGAACCGCCGCGCACCGTCTCCACGGACGCGACGCCCAGCTTCTTTGCGGCGCTCGGCGCCCTCGCGAAGAAGCCCACCTTCTGGCACATCGCCTTCGGTTCGGCGCTCGCCAGCTTCGTGGGCTACGGTGTCGGCCAATACCTCACCAGCTTCATGATCCGCACGCACGGCATGACGTTGTTCCAGGGCGCCACGCTCGTCGGCGTCGTGCTCGGTCTGTGTGCAGCTATCGGCACGTTCACCTCCGGCTTTCTCGCCGACCGCATCGCCAAGCGTCATCCGAACGCGCTGGCCTGGCTGCCGGCGCTCGGATTCGTGATCGCCACGCCGATGTACACGTTGGCCTTTGTCCTGCCGAACATCTGGCTGGCAATGCCCGCGCTGATGATCGGCGCCGTCACCCATTACTTTTATCTCGGCCCGATGTATGCGGTGACGCAGGGCGTGGTGGCGCCGCGCATGCGCGCAACCGCGGTCGCGGTGCTGCTTTTCATCGTCAATCTGATCGGCTACGGCATGGGCCCGCCAGTGATCGGGGCCCTGTCGGACTGGCTCGCCAACGGCCAATTGGCAGGCTACGGCCTCACGCCAGAGCTGTGCGCCTCGCGCCCCGGCGATGGGCAATGCGCTTCGGGAATCGAGACCGGGCTCAGGTGGTCAATGATGATCGGCGTGCTCGGCTATCTCTGGGCGGCGTTGCACTTTCTCATCTCCGCCCGCACGCTGCGCCGCGACTGGGTCGCGTAAGTATGGACCGCCGGCGCCCTCGCCGGCATGCAACGGAGCCGCGTCCTGCTCGCGTCGTTGTTGCGGCGCCGTCATTGCCGGCGAGGGCGCAGGCGGTCCATAAAGCGCTATGATTCCGCGCTACGCCCGCCCTGAAATGACGGCGATCTGGTCGCCGGACAGCCGCTACTCCATCTGGCTGGAGATCGAGACGCTGGCCATGGAGGCCATGGCCGAGCTCGGCGTCATCCCCAAGAACGCCGCCGAAACCTATCGCAAGAAGGGCAAGTTCGACGTCGCGCGCATCGACGAGATCGAGCGCGAGGTCAAACACGACGTCATCGCCTTCCTCACCAACGTCGCCGAACACGTAGGCCCCGACGCGCGCTTCGCCCACCAAGGCATGACCTCGAGCGACGTGCTCGACACCTGCCTTGCCGTGCAGCTCTCCCGCGCCTGCGATCTTCTGATCGCCGGCTGCGAACGCGTCATGGCGGCGCTGAAGACGCGCGCCATCGAGCATAAGATGACGCCGTGCGTCGGCCGCAGCCACGGCATTCACGCCGAACCCACCACGTTCGGCCTCAAGCTCGCCGGCCACTACGCGGAATTCGCGCGCAATCTCGAACGGCTGAAAGCGGCCAAGAGAGAAATCGCCACCTGCGCCATTTCCGGCGCCGTCGGCACCTTCGCGCAAATCGACCCGCGTGTGGAGAAATACGTCGCCGACAAGCTCGGCCTTACGCCCGAGTCCATTTCCACCCAAGTCATACCGCGCGACCGCCACGCCGCCTTTTTCGCCGCGCTCGGCGTCGTCGCTTCCGGCATCGAACGACTCGCTACCGAAATCCGTCATCTGCAGCGAACTGAAGTGCTGGAGGCGGAAGAGTTCTTCGAGCCCGGCCAGAAGGGCTCCAGCGCCATGCCGCACAAGCGCAACCCGGTGCTGACGGAAAACCTTTGCGGCCTGGCCCGTCTCGTGCGCAGCGCGGTCACGCCGGCGATGGAAAACGTCGCGCTCTGGCACGAGCGCGATATTTCGCACTCATCGGTCGAACGCGGCATCGCCCCGGACGCCACGATACATCTCGACTTCGCGCTTCACCGAATGGCCGGCGTGATCGAGAAGCTCGTCGTCTATCCGGAAAACATGGCGCGCAATCTCGCGCTACTCGGGGGCCTGCACAATTCCCAGCGCGTTCTGCTGGCTTTGACGCAAGCCGGCGTCAGCCGCGAGGACGCCTATCGCCTGGTGCAGAGAAACGCGATGGCGGTCTGGCAAAGCCCGCCGCCGCGTCCGGCGACGGCGCTGATCGATCGCTTGAAGGCGGACAAGGACGTCTCGGCCAAACTCGACGCCAAGACGCTTCAATCCTGCTTCGACGAGGCGCACCATTTCGCCCGCGTCGAGGCCATCTTCGGCCGCGTATTCGGCTAAAGCGTCGCGCATCTCGAAGCGCGCCAAGCGCGCGCCGAGCCGGAACGCAGCTGCATGTACGGATGCTTTTCATCCCGACGCTTCCGTGGAGGGCAGTAGCGGGCTAGCGGCGACGCGCTTCAGCTATGCGCCGCTTCACCGCGTCGGCCAGCCCTTCGAGCTGTGCTTCGGCCTGCGCAAGGCGCCGCCGTTGGCGCGCCGAACGTTCGGCGTCGCCACGCACGCGCAGTCGCTCGTACCGCTCGGCTTCCTGGGCGAGTCTCACCGCGGCCCTCTGCACTTCGATCGCCTGCGCGCAGGCAAAGCGGGCGGCGCCGTGCAAGTCCATGAGGTCCGGCCAGTAGGTGAGCGCGATCCGCTGCACATCCTGTCGCGCGCTGCCGCGCAAGTCCCCCGCCTCAATGAATCCCGCAGCATAGGCGACAATCACCGCCGCATCCATGCCGCGCAGCAAACCGTCCTGTGTCGCCTGTGGCCACGCCACGCCCGCATGCGTCAGCTCTGAACTGTAGGCGCGCACGGCGCCGCGCAGCACGGCGCGTCCCTCCGGCGTGCATACTTCAATTTCGCCCGTCCCGGCCGCAAACCGGACCAGGTACTCGCTGGCCTCACTCGCCGCCATCGGCTGCGGCGCCGGCGTACACGCGCACGCCAGCACGCCAACGGCGAGCGCCGTTGCTCTCAGCATGACATTGCTCCGGTCCAGGAAGATGCCGCGGCGTGGTGCAGGAAGGGTTCGCCGGCGCGGTTAATTCTGGTTTGCCAATTCGATCACCGGCGCTTGACGCGTGGCGCCTGCTATGCTTTGTTTTTTAAAGTTCTTTGCCTCAGAGGAAGTATCGAATGCGCATCGCCTCCCTGGTCTTTACTTTCATAGTGCTGATCGCAGCCCCCGCCGCCGCCCAGCACCATCGCGCTCCCGACACCGCCGCCCAGCGCGCCGCAATGGAACGGCTGGCGCCGCTCGTGGGCGACTGGCAAGGCCAAGCCAGCGTCGCGCAGCCCGTCGAAAGTACGGTTCACCAGACCGAGCAGGTCGAATGGGCTCTGGACGGATTGCTGCTGGTGATCCGGGGCGCGGCGCATGCAACCGCTGACCGAAGCGGCGAACCAGTGTTCGCAGCGCTAGGTGTCATTTCCTTCAACGAACGAAGCGGCGTTTACGAAGTGCGCTCCTATACGCACGAGGGCTATGTCACGACCGCGACCGGACAATTCCTCGAAGACGGCAGCTTCCGCTGGGGCTTTGCCCCGGGAGGACCGGTACAGATGCGTTTCACCATTACGATCGATCGGGACAGCTGGCGTGAGCTCGGCGAAATGTCGTTCGATAACGGAAACACTTGGACCCCAACCGTCCAACTCGATCTTCGCCGACTCGATTAATTATCCTCTGAACAGTCCCTGCTGGTCAGCGCCGCCTCGCCGCGGCCCTGATTTGCATCGCCGCGCGAAACACCCCAGCCTGTTCGCGGCACGGAGGATTCTATGACCGAGGAAATCACCGGCGAGTCCTGGGACGAAGAGACGATGCTCGAACTGCGCCGTTTCGGGCTGGAGCAGGCGATGATGGCGCACCTGGCCAAGCCCGGCGCCGCGCCCGATCTTTCAGCTGTGTTTCGCGACGCCGACCGTATCGTCAATTACGTGCTGGGCGATCTCGAACCGTAGGATTACCCTGCCGTCCGCGACGGGAGGGAATCATGACCGAAGCTGCACAGCCCAAGTCGTCCGGCGCGCCCTGGCATCTTTGGGCGGTCGGCATTATCGCCGTGTTGTGGAACGCCTACGGCTGCTACGACTACGTGATGACGACGACGGGCGGGGAAGCCTATCTTCGCTCTCTGGGCATCGGCGAAGAGGCCATCGCCTATTTTGCGGCGATGCCGGCCTGGATGACCGGGGTCTGGGCCATCGGCGTGTGGGGCGGCATGCTTGGCGCCATTCTGTTGCTGCTGCGCCGCAAATGGGCGCTGCACGTCTTCGTTGTTTCCCTGGCCGGGTTCGTCTTCAGCCTCATCTACACCTACCTGCTGAGTGACGGCGGGTCCGTCATGCCGCCGGAAGCGCCCATCATGAACGCCGTCATCCTCTTCGGCTGCCTGTTCTTCGTTTGGTACGCGTGGTTCGCGACCAGCCGCGGGTTTCTGCGCTAGATTTCGCGGCCGGCACGCCAGAGAAGCGCCGCCAGCGCGCCTTTGACGCGCGGCAACAGCACAAGCGCAAGCGCGCCGGCCATGACGAGCGCCGGGACAAGCAGCCGATCGGCAGCGTCCCCGCTCGTCAGCGCAAGGCTCACGATCAGCGGCATGCAGGTAAGTCCGATCAGCAGCACGGTGAGGTAAGGCGCAACGTCCGCCGTGCCGGCGCGGGAAAAGTCGGCCGCGCACTGCGCACAGTTGGAGCTGAGCTTCAGATAGCGCGCAAACAGCGTGCGCGCGCCGCATTGGGGACAGCGCAGCCGCGCCCCGCGCCAAAGCGTCCGCAGCACTGGAGCGCGCTCTGCCACGGCCGTCTCAGCGGCCCTCTTTCACCGACTCGCGCGCCTCGGCCAACGCCTCTTCCATCTTGGCGCGGATCTGGTGGTCGGAGAGCTGCACCGCGTGCATATCGAGGTCGCCGCGGATCTTGCGAAACAGGTCCTCGGTTCCCGCTTCCTCAAGGTCAGCCATCACCACCGACTTTGCGTAGGCTTCGGCCTCCTCGCCCGACAAGCCCATCAGACCCGCCGCCCAGAGGCCCACCAGCTTGGCCCGCCGCGCCTGCGCCTTGAATTCAAGTTCTTGATCCAGCTCGAATTTCTTTTCTTGTGCGCGCTTTCGATCGTCGAATTGGCTCATCCAGGGCTTCTCCTCGGCTGTGGCCTCTCCATAGCAGGCGCCCGGCTCTAAGCAACTGCGGCGGCAGCTACCGGCCTTGCGGCGCCTGACAATTGTGAGCGCCCCCCATCTCACCTAAGTTCACACTTCCGGCGCGCACGCACGATTCCGTCGCGGGCCTGCCACCCGGCCGCGAGGCCGATCCCTCCAGGAGGGTCAAGGAATGTCCCGTCGCAAGAAGATCTACGAAGGCAAGGCCAAGATCCTGTTCGAGGGGCCCGAACCGGGCACGCTCATCCAATACTTCAAGGACGACGCCACCGCCTTCAATGCGCAAAAGAAGGCCATCCTCGAAGGCAAGGGCGTCATCAACAACCAGATCAGCGGGTTCATCATGCAGAACCTGAACGCGATCGGGGTGCCCACGCACTACATCAAGACCATGAACATGCGC
>CAZHWA010000021.1:0-12255 GCA_964536175.1 uncultured Terricaulis sp.
GGCGAGGGCGGCGCGACACGACAGGACTGCCCTGCCGACGAATTCTCCACGCAGCTCTTTCGGGACAACGACATTCCGGTCTCGGTCGACAATGTCTGGGCGGTCGAGGTCCAGCCAGGAGAAACCTTCGCCTACGAGCTGCGGCGGCCCAACCGGCACTTCCGGGTCGAGTTCGATCTGACCCGCCCGATTCCGGCCCCGCCGCCGCCTTGGGGCGCCGATTAGGGCCCAGTCAGCGACGGCGTGCGATGAACTGGCAGCCGCCGGTCATGGTTTGGCCAGAGGGTCCCTGTTAGGCTCGGGCCCTGCGGAGACCCCTTGAAGCACCAGGACGCAATCGACCAGCTCGTCCGGGAAACGAGCCGCGCCAGGCGCCGCTTGGCGCTGGAGCGCGCGCTGCGGGCAGGATTTCCCCTGTTGGCCGCGGTCGCCGCGTGGGCGCTGCTGGCGCTGATCGGCGCCCATGCCGGTCTGCCGCCGCTGGTCCAAAGTCTCGCTGCAATCGGTGCGCTGCTGCTTTTCGCCGGGCTTGCAGCCCGAGCCTGGCGCAACTGGACCGCGCCAACCGAAGCGGAGGCGCGAACGCGGCTGGCGGCCGACGCCCGGCTCGATGCCGGCGCGTTCGATTCACTGCGCGATCAGCCCACGCGCTTCGATCCTTTTGCGGTAGCGCTGTGGCGGCGCGAGCGTGAACGCGCGCTCGAACTCGCCGCACGCGCCCGAGCCGCGCCGCTGCGCGCGCGCCTTGACGAGCTCGACCCATTCAAGCTGCGGTTCGTGCTCATTATCGGTCTGTTCGGCGCGGGGATCTTCGCCGGCGATCAGGCGAGCGGCCGGTTGGCGCGCGCGTTCCTGCCCGACCCTGGACCTTTACTCGGCGACCGGGCAATCGCCGTCGAAGCCTGGGCGACGCCGGCCGAATACACCCACGCAGCGCCAATCTCGCTGAGCGATCTCATTGGCGAACGAGTGCAAACTCCGCCATCGATTGAGGCGACGGTTCGCGTAACGGGCCCGGCCGGTGCGCCCTCTCTGGTGTTCGATGGCGGCGGCGGGCGTCGCGCCGTGCGCTTTACGCGCGCACTCGACGGCGCATGGGAAGCGCGGATGCGAATTCCCGGAGACGGACGTCTCAAAGTAGTACGCTTCCATACCGCCGCGCACTGGCGCATCGCGCCCAGCGCGGACAGGACGCCGACAGCCGCTTTCGCTGCGCCGATCTCGCAGTTGGCCGAAGAGCATGTACGGATCGCCTGGCGCGCCGGCGACGATTTCGGGGTGCGCCAATTGTTGCTGCGGGTGCGTCCGCTCAACCCGCCGGCAGGGCTCGTGCGCGCCGATCCGGTCGACACCCCGCTCGAAACGCCGGCTGGCGATCCGCGCCAGGCGGAAGCGGAAACGGAGGTCGATCTCGCCCCACACCCATACGCCGGCATGCGAGTCGAGGCGCGCATCGTCGCGGTCGATGCCTTGGGCCAGGAAGGCATGAGCGACCCGCTCCGTTTCACCTTGCCTGAGAAGGTATTCCTGCAGCCGCTGGCGCGCGCGGCGATCGAAATCCGGCGCCACATCCTCGCCGAGCGCCGCGCTTATGCGCCCGAGCGCGAGCAACGGCGCCGCACGATCCCGGCCGGCGACATCCTGCTCGGCAACCAGCGCATCGAAGTGCGTGACGACAGCCGCCAGCCCCACCTACGCCGCGCGCCCGACGGCGTTCGCCGCGCCATCCGTTGGCTGGATGCGCTGACGATGGCCCCGGAGGACGGATACTTCCGCGATCTGGCAGTCTACCTCGGTCTCCGTTACGCGCGCGCCGAACTGGGTCGCGCCCGCAATATCGAAGAGACCGATCGTGCAGCCGCAACGCTCTGGCTGACGGCGCTGCGCGCCGAGTATGGCGGGGCGGCCGACGCCGAGCGCGCCATGCAGGAAGCCTATATGGCGTTGATGGAAGCGATCCGCGATGGCGCACCTCAGGAACGGCTCAACCAGTTGATGGATGCGTTGCGTCAGGCCAGCGAGCGCTACATGCAGGCGCTGGTGCAGGATGCCTTGCGCGAGGGCAATGTACGCAACCAGGACGACACCGAAGATCAGCTCTCGATCAGTCAACGCGATCTCGACGATCTGTTGAACCAGGTGCAGCGCAGCCTCGAACAGGGCAACATGGAAGCCGCGATGGCCGCGCTCGCCCTGCATGCCATGATCATGAACAATCTCGAAGCCAGCGTTGAGCAAAGCCAAGGCGGCGGTGAAGGCGAAGGCGAACAGCAGATGCAGGAGAGCATGGACCAGCTCTCCGAGACCATGGGCGAACAGCGCGCGCTGCGCGACGAGACGCAACAGGAGCAACAGCAACAGGACGGCCAAGGCGCCGGCGCGGGCGAACAACAAAGCGGCCAAGGCGGCGATGAACTGGCCCGGCGCCAGGCGCAGATTCGCCAGGGTCTGGCCGAGGCGCAGCGTATGGCCGACGACGCCGGGGCGGCGCTCAGCGATGATCTGAACGCCGCCGGCGAAGCCATGCGCCGTGCAGAAGACGCTCTGCGCCGCGGCGATCTTGAAGGCGCCGAAGCCGCTCAATCGGCGGCCCTGGAAAATCTGCGCGAAGGCGCCGAAGCGCTGGCGGCGGAAATGCGCGCGCGCGGACGCGAAGAGGGCGAGCAAGGCGTCGGCGGCGAACGCGATCCGCTTGGCCGCCTCACCGGCGGTGCGGGCGACAGCGGCAGCGAGACCCGCGTGCCAACCCAGTCCGATCCGGTGCGCGCTCGGGAAATCTTCGACGAAATCCGCCGCCGCGCTCAGGACCCCAATCGTCCCGCGGCCGAACGCGAATATCTGCGCCGCCTGCTCGACCGCTTCGGCGACGGCGGCTCTTGACCGCATGCGCTGCGCCCGCACTGTTCATGCTACGCGCCTAGGGAGATGTTTCATGCGCCCGCTTCTGGTCTCCGCCGTACTTTCCGCCCTCCTGCTGGCCTGCTCGCCGCCCGCACAGCGCGATGAGAGCCGGGCGCCGTCGCCGCAAGCGCAGGTCTGCAATGACGTCGCGCCTGACATGAGCCGGCTCGTCCGCGTCGAGGAAGAACTGGCCATCGCTTCGGCGGCGAGCGATCTGCGCGGCGGGGCCATTGCGCCGGGCGTGTACGACCTCACGCGCGCGGTGCGTGTCGGTCAGGCGCGCGGCTGGAGCGAGGCGCGCGCTGTGGCGCTGAGAGTGGCCGAAAGCCCGGACGGCGCGGCGACGTTCGATTGGGCAAGCGCCGCCGAAGGCGGCGAGGCGGCTGACCGTTGGTCCGCCGGCTTCAGCGACGCCGGCGAACACCCCATCCTCTCCTACACATGCGGACGCATGGGCGAGGTTGCGGTTGAATTCACGGCGCAACCGGGCGCATTGACCCTGCGCATTCCGGATGGCGCCAACGGCGCGCTGCAGCTTGATTTTCAGCGGCGCCCATAAGCATCCCGCTAAATGAAAGGCGCGAGGATGCGCCTCACCAGCGTCCGCCTTCGGCCAGCAGCGCTGCGTAGAGTTCGACGCCGCGGCGAAATTCCCGCACGCGGACGTTCTCGTTCGGCGCGTGCTGGTTGTTGTCGGCGTTGACGATGGGCGCGATCACGAAGGGCGCGCCGAGCACGTCTCCGATCGGCGCAATGGGCAGGCTGCCGCCGAGCATCGGCGCAATCCGCAGCTCGTCATTCGTGGCGGCGCGCAGCACGCCGACCACGCGGCGCACGGCCGGATGATCGAGCGGCGCGGCGGCTGAGGCGTAGCCTTGGTCGTCCCACTCCAACCGCGCCAGATGCGTGTGCGCGCGGCGCTGCTCCGGGCTCGGCGCCGCCTCGATGAGTTCATAACCTTGCGCACGCAGGTGTGCTTCTACCGCGGTCCGGGCTTCATCCGGCGAGAGCCCCGGGGTCAGGCGAATGTCGAAGCCGGCGCTGGCTTCGGGATCGATGGCGTTGCGCTGCGCGCCTGTGCCGCCGTACGCGAGCTGCGTCACGTTGAGCGCAGGCCGGAGGATGGATTCGCCGTAGCTCCGGCCGCTCTCCGCTTCACGGATTTGCGGCCCCGCGAGCATCCCTTGGCTATCGAAGCCTTCGCGGGCGAGCGCCAGCGCCTCCCGCGAGGGCGGATCGGCGGTGAGCCCGTCGACCCGGATCGCCCCATCCGGGGCGCGCATGGACGCGATGAGATGCGCAAGCCGTGCGGCCGGGTTCGGCGCGACATTGCCGTAATGGCCTGAGTGCAAACTGCCAGCAGCGCCGTACACAGTGAGGCGGAAGCTGGTGATGCCGCGCACGCCGAGCACGGCGCGCGGCAGCCCACGCGGATCGATCGGCCCATCGCCGAAAATCCAGATGTCCGAGGCAAGCAGAGTGCGAGTAGCTTCGAGCGTGCGCGCAAGATTGGGCGAGCCTGCCTCCTCCTCGCCTTCGAGGAAGAACTTGATGTTGGCCGAAAGCGGGATGTTCGCAGCGCGCAGTGCATCGATGGCGGCGAGCATGGCCACGATCGGCGCTTTGTCGTCGCTGGCCGAGCGCGCATAGATGCGGGCCTCGTCGGCGAGAGGATAGCGCGCACTCTGCCAGGGGACGATCGGAGCGCCATCTTCAAGACGGCCGCTGCGCAGCGTCGGCGTGAACGGGGGCGTCGCCCATCGCTCGGGGGCGCCAATCGGCTGGCCGTCGAAGTGCGCGTAGAATAGCAGTGTGCGCGTGGCGCCGGGGCTAGGAAGTTCGCCATAGACGGCGACAGGCGCGTCCGGCGTTTCCAGCAGCGCGGTTGTGAAACCACGGCGCTGCATCGAGACCCGGAGCGCGTCTGCATTGGCGCGGATGTCAGCCAGATTGTCGGCGACATTCGGCAGCGCCAGCAGCGCACGCAGTTCGCCGACGATCTCTTCTTCGTTTGCTGCGAGATGGGCGCGCGCGGCCTGCACCGCGTCCGCCGCGCGCGGTGCATCGGCGGCCGGAAGCGGATCGACCGGCGCCGCTGGTTGGCAGGCGGCGATCGCGATGGCCGCAGCTACAATTCTGAACATACCCCTCATGCGCGTGTTCTAGCCGGTCCCATGCGTCGTGCCGAGGACATCGCCTAGCTCAGCGCTGCGATATAGGGCAGGCCGCGGTAGCGGCCCGCATCGTCCATGCCGTAGCCGACGAGATAGGCGTCAGGGGCGTCCCAGGCGAACGCATCGATCGGCTCGTTCACAGCTTGCGGCTTGCGCACGAAGGCGCAGGCCAGGGTCTGTGTGGCGCCCTTCGCCATCAGGTGCGCGCGGGCGTAGGCGATGGTGCGTCCGCTGTCGAACACGTCGTCGACGATGAGAGCCGGCCGCCCTTCGATGGAACGCGAGATATCGGCGCGCACCACCACCTTGCCGGAGCTCTCGCGAGCGTCGCGATAGCTCTCCAGCCAAAGCGAGTCGTAGATCGGATGACGACCGCGCGTCTCAAGTGCGCGCAAGAGATCGGCCGCGAACGGGATCGCGCCTTGCAGCAGCGCCACCACGGTCCAGCCGTCATCGATGTGCGCGGCGAAGCCCTCCGCGAGCGCATCGACTCGCGCGGCGATGTCTTCGGCAGTGAGAAGTACGCGCAAGCGCCTCAGCTATTAGAGAAGCGCAAGCCTTCGATCGGCCCGAGTTCGCTCGTGGTCGTCGGCGCGCCCTCTTCCAGCGGTTGGTCGAGCAGCAGCTCCTCAGGCGCGGGCGGCGCAACTGGCGAGACGCGCGGCGGCCCGCCGGCGAAGGTGACTTCCGAGAAGCTGGCGAACGTGGCTTCGAGATCGACCGCGTCCTCGGGCGGGTTCTCGACGCGAATCTGGAACGGCACCGCCGCGCCTGCCGCCACCGGTTGATCGGTGACGACATTGACCAGCTCGAAAATCTCCTGCGAGCGCGTGTCGCGCAGCGAGATGCGAACCGGCGGAATGAGTTTGTCGTCGCGTCCGATGTTGCGCACTTCGCCGCTCACCAGAAGGATTGGCGTCGCGCCGTCGAAGGCGCGTTCGACCGCCAGGTCGTAGAATTCCAGCCCGTACACGTTGACGTCGAGCCCGAGCGCGGCGAACGCGCTGGCCGACCGCGGCCAAAGCTCGGCGACGTCCTGCCGGAAAGCGACCATGCCCGTGGCTGAGGCGGCCAGGGCCGCCCCCGTCGCGCCCCACACGACCACCGCCGCGCGCATGCGCTCACGGCGCATCCGCTCGGCCTGTTGAGCGCGGAATTTGGCCGCGGCCGACGGGGCCGGACCCGGCTGTTCGGCGGCGCGGCGCAATCTTTCGACACGTTCGCGAGTCAAAGGTTCCTGCTGAGGACCTTCGGGGCGCACCTCGGAGGCCCTGGCGACGGCCTGGGTGCGCAGCTCAAGCTGCGGCTCGGCGAACCAGGAGAAGCCGCAGGCGGCGCAGCGTACGGTCCGGCCAGTCGGCCCGATGGCGGCGTCGTCGGCATAGTAGCGTGTCGAGCAAGACGTGCAGGTCAGGATCATGTTAACGATACGCCCTTAGCCCCAGTAACTTACCTCGGTGCATTGATTCTATTCGGCTTGTCCAGACATGAGGCGCCCAAACAACCCCGATTTCGACCTCTACAAGAGCGGTACTCTCATCCGCTTAACGGGCGTCGACGCCGGGTATGGCGTCGCTACCGTCCTCTACGGCATCGACTTCGAGTCCCGCGCTGGAGAGGTAGCCTTGATCACCGGTCCCGCAGCTGCGGGCAAGACTACCTTCACGCATTTGCTGCGGCTAGCGCTGCCGCCGCGTTCTGGACGAGCTGTAATTCTCGGCGCCGATGTCGCCCGATCGAGCCCCCGCAACCGCGCGCATGTGAAGAAGCGCATCGGCTATGTGGCTGAAAATCCGGTATTCATCGAAGGCTGGACCGCCTTCGACAACATCGCCATGCCGTTGCGGATGACAGGGCGAAAGCCACGTGAGTATGCCGACGACGTGCGCGAACTTGTGGAATTCGTGGGCCTCGGCAACGCCGCTGACTTGATCATGGAAAAATTATCGGGAGCGGAACGACGCCGCGCGGCGATTGCGCGGGCGCTTGCCGGCAAGCCTGAACTGATCTTGGCTGACGACCCCACTGCCGGCATGTCGCCGGCCGATGGCCGGCGTGTTGTCCGTCTGCTGGCCGAGATGCGGCGGGTCGGCACGGGCGTGGTCATTGCCAGCCAGGACGAGACCTTGGCCGATTGCGCGCCTATCCACCATTGGCGCATGGATCGCGGACGCCTTTCGCTCGTCAATCACGCCACGCCTGAACAGGCGGAGGCGTTCGAATGAAGAACGCGCTGACGGGCGTCGAACGCGCCCTGTTCTGGACGCTGGCGTTCGCCGCCTTCGCCGCGACCGCCGCCGGCCTGGCGGCGCGGGCGGTGGACCGGGTGGCGGTCGATTACGAGGCCGCACGCAGCCATTACGCCATCGTTCGGGTGATTGCGCCCGAGGGCGAAGCCGGCATGGCCGCCGCCGAAACGGCCTTGGCGGAGGCGCCGTTGGTGATCAGCGCCGCGCCCATGACAGCCGGCCGCGCCGCCGCACTGCTGGCGCAATGGGGCGGCGCGGACCTGCCGCCCGCGGAATTGCCGCCGCTGCGTCTCATCGAGATCGAGCTGGCGCGCACTGCACCGGGCGTCGATACCGGCGGCGACATCCTCGCTGCGCTCGCCCAAGGCGGCGTCACGGCTGAGCTGATCCAGGCGCCGGACGATACCGGCGGGGGCGGCTTGGCGGGCCGTGTGCGCGGCGCGGCGTTCTGGGGCTCACTCGCGTTCGCCGTGGTGATGGCGCTCATAGTCTGGCTGGCTGCACGCGGCTTGGCCGCGCGCCGGCGTGAGATGGTGACGGTAATGTGCGACCTCGGCGCAACCCGGGGTCAGGCAGCCGGGCGCGTCGGCGACGAAGCGGCGGTGCTCGGCCTCTACGCCGGCTTGACCGGCGGCGCGCTGGCGGCAGTGGCAGGTCTTGTGGTGTTGTGGCTGGCCATGCCGGACCTCAACATTGAAGCTCTGCTGCGCATGATTCTTCCGGTCGATCTTGCACCAATCGTCGCCGCGCCGTTGGCGACCGCTGTGGCAGCCGGCGCCGGCGCACGCGCCGCCGCCGGCTATTTCCACGGCCAGGCGGCGAGGTTGGGATGATCATGCGCGCTGGGGTTCTCGCGCTGCTGATCGCCGTTGCCGTTTTCATCGCCGGCTTCTGGCAATTCGCCGAGCGCGTACGCCAACGTCCCGAAGCGCCCCCGCCGGCAGACGCCATTGTGGCCCTGACAGGCGGCTCCATGGCGCGCCTGTCAACCGGCGTGCAGCTGCTCGAGCAACATAAGGGCGAGCGCCTGCTCATTTCGGGCGTCAACCGCGTCGTCACCGACAACGAGCTTTATCATGCTTTGAACGTCGATGCCGAGCTGGGCGCCTGCTGCATCGACATCGGCCGCTCAGCCGACGACACGCTTGGCAATGCTGCGGAAACTGCAGCCTGGGCGCGCCAGCACGGCTTCACCCGCATCATTCTGGTGACGGACGACTATCACATGCCGCGCTCGCACGCCGAGCTTTCGGTGGCGCTGCCCGAGGCCGAGATTCACCCCTACCCTGTGCGCACGCGCTTCACCGATCCCAATCTCTGGCGCACCGACCTCGGCGCAGCCGGACGGCTGGGCGCGGAATATGTGAAGTACTTGGTGATCCGCGGCCGCGAAGCGCTGATCGATCTCGGCAGCAAAGAAACCCCGGCGCAAGGCAAAGACGCATGAAGCTGCTGCGGTCGGTGATCTTCGTCATCTGGCTGTACGCCACGATGGCGGCGATCGGGCTGGCGATGTGGATTCCAGTGATGCTGGACGACCGTCATGTCTGGACGGCGCTGCGCGCCTGGACGCGAACGACCTTGTGGGGCCTCCGCTGGATCGTCGGCGCGCGCGTACGCTTCGAGGGGCTCGAACATGCGCCCAAAGGCGGCGCGCTCGTGGCCATGAAGCACCAGTCCATGCTGGATACGATGGCGCCTTCGTTATTCCTCGAAAAACCGGTCTTCATCTTCAAGCGGGAATTGGCCAAGACCCCGATCATGGGCGCCTATCTCGCGCGCAATCAGATCGCCGTGGACCGAGGCGGCCACGCCAAGGCGTTGAAGAGCCTGATGCGCGGCGCTCGCGAAGCGGTGGCCAAAGGACGGCAAGTCGTGATCTTTCCCGAAGGCACGCGCCAAGGCCTCGATGCGCCGCCCGATTACAAGCCCGGCATCGCCGCTATGTACAAGGACCTTGGCCTGCCGGTAACGCCGGTGGCGCTCAACACAGGCCTGATCTGGAAGCCCAAAGGCATCGCGCGCTCACCCGGCGAGGTGTCGATCAAGATCCTGCCGCCCATTCCACCGGGTTTGGCGCGCGAGGAGTTCATGCGCCGGCTTGAGCAGGCGATCGAAGGCGAAAGCCAGGCCTTGTTGCCGCCCGATCGGCGCCGCAGCGTGGCGGCATGACCCGCAAGCTCTGGCTGATCGTCCCCTGGGCCCTGTTCGCGCTGATTGCGCTCGGCTGGATCGCCTACTGGAACGCCGTCGCCAATACGGCCGAAGCGCGCGTGCGCGCCTGGATCGCCGAGCAGAACGAGCAAGGCGGACGCGCTTCGATTGAGCGCATCGTCAAGCGCGGCTTTCCAGTGCTGCTGCGCCTCGAACTGCACAGCCTTTCCTACGCGCCCGCGCGCAGCGGCTGGCGCGCCGAGACCGAACGCGCGGATGTGCACGTGCAGATGCTCAATCCGCAGCACGTCATCCTCGAAGCGGAAGCGCCCATCGCCATATCGCGCGCCGACGGCGCTGTGACCAACGTTTCTGCCGATACGCTGATCGCCAGCGTGCGCACGGCCAGCGAGGCGCTCGCCGTGGCGGGGGTGGAGGCCGACAACCTCGTCCTGGACGACCCGGCTGAAGACGGCGCGCTGCGCGCGCGCAAAATCGTGCTGAACGTGCGCCCGGATGCGCGCGCTGCGGGCCACTATCAGGCCGCGTTCGACGCACAGGACCTTACATTGCCGCGCCCGGTGCGCAGTTTCGAGGCCTTCGGGCTCGCCGTGCCGGCGCTGCGCGCCGCCATCGTCGTTACCGAAGGCGCCGCGCTCCTGGCGCCCTCGACCGGCGACCCGCTCGGCGCCTGGCGCGAGGCGGGTGGACGCGCGCGCATCGAGGCGCTCGAATTGCGGTGGGGACCGTTGCAGACGCAGGGCGCCGGCGAAGGCGGCCTTGACGACCAACGCCGCCTGGAAGGCGTGCTGACGCTGCCGATCGAAAATCCGGCGCCGGTGTTCAGGGCCATCGCCGATGGCCCGAACGTGAACGAAGACGCGCGCCGCGCTTTGGCATTGCTTGCGGCCGGCTACATGATTAGCGGCGACGACATCACGCTCGATGTTGAGGCGCGCGAGGGCGTGCTGCGCCTGGAAGGTTTGCCCGTGCGGCCGCTGGGGCCGGTCTATTAGCGGCATTCACACGACGACGACGTGAGCGCCGTACGCTGAAAGATCGGCGTCATGCGTCAGCAGATGCAGCGGCTCGCACACGCTCTGCGCCACAAGCATGCGGTCGAACGGATCGGCGTGCAGCGGCGGCAATCCTTCGAGCGCAGCCACGTGTTGCGGCGTAATCGGCAGCATCGCGTAGCCGGCGGCGATGAAATACCGATGGGCCTGCGCGGCTGAAATAGGCATGGCCCCGACGCCTTTGCGCTTGAGCGCGTGCTTGATGGCGATTTCCCAGAGGCTTGCGGCGCTGACGTGGATCGCGTTCTCTGGCGCGGCGATGATCTCGCGGGCGCGCGCGGACAAGCGCTTGCTTCCGGCAATGGCCCAGAGCGCGATGTGGGTATCGAGCAGAACCCTCATTTCTGGGGCTTGAGGAAAGTTTCCGCGATCTCCGCGTCGAGCGCCTTGTCCGGCTCCGGGGCCTTGAACGCGCCTTTGGCGACGCCGATGCGCTGGCCGACCGGCGCCGTCACCGGCACCAGCTTGGCGGCCGGCTTGCCGTTGCGGGCAATCACGATCTCGCTCTCGGCGCCGCTTTCAACGGCTTCGACGAGGCGGGAGAGATTGGACTTGGCGTCGAGCATGTTGACGATAGACATGGGCCTAACTTAGCTAACTCTAGCTAATATGGCAAGGGCCGTGCCTGAGCCGGGGCCTGCTTCTGGCCCATTTCAGACGACTGCGCTTTGTGGTTTTCTCGCGCCGATGAAGGCCTTGGTTCGCGGTTTTTTGGCGGTCACGTTTTTTGCGCTGATTGGCCCAGCGGGCGCGGAGACGCGCCAAACCCTGTACGGGTTCGGCTCAGGCGAGGTCACCCGGCTTGGCGATTTCTTCGACGATGAATTCTATGATCCCTTGGACGACGCGGGCGCACCGCGTGCCAGGAGTCTGGGCACTGATGCCCTTCGGTTTTCAAGCCAACCTGCGCTTGGCGGTATTGGCTACATTATTCTGTTGAACGCCAATGGGCGCGCGGAAGTCGCTTGGTTTTATGGGCATCCCAGTTTGGGGTGGCGACGCACTCGCCGGGTGCGCTTTGAAGTTTCGGAAGGCGAGTACCAAGGCGTGGTTCGGGAGGTAGATCGCATCGTAACTGAGGGGATTGCAGAGCAGCCCCGCGGCGCTGATGCCGAAGAAGCGATAATCGCATGCACTGACGGCCCGGGCTATCTGACGGAGCGCGTCAACAACGGTCACGTGTATTGGTTGAGGCCGCAATGCAGCGGAGTGAACCGAGAAATCGCACGGTATCTCACTTCCTGGGCATTTGTTCGAATGGGCGATTGAGGTCTGTTATCGGCGAAAAGCGGACGCGCGTCGCTAATTCTCCCGCCCCCAGTTCGGCGCGGGGGTGTCCTGGCCGGCTTCGATGACTTCGCGGCGCATGCGGCGATCGCCTTCGCGCATAGGCGGTGTCGTCAGACGATCTCAACGGCGAGATGGCGGTGGCCGCGTCGGATGCGATAGATGTCGAAATCGCGCCGATCCAGCGTGAAAACTTTGCGCGTCGTGAGCGTTTCGGCGGCGGCAATGACCGACGCGTCAGCCAAGTCCATCGGATGGTCGCGGTATATCTCCATGAGCTCAAACATGCGCGCCAGCTCTTCATCCGACGAAAAATGGATCGCCATAGCCTCCTTGGCGATGAAGAGCCGCAATTGATCCGCGCCCTAGCTATCCGGCGTGAGCATGTAGAATGCCTCGGTAAGAACCGGGAGC
>CAZHWA010000022.1:0-12153 GCA_964536175.1 uncultured Terricaulis sp.
GTCGCGCCGGCCGGGCCGCCCGGGCCCTGGGCCGAGGCCGCGCTGCTTTCCCCGCCGAACGCAGAGAAAATGCTCTTGCCCACGATAACGAGCGCAATAAGGCCTAACGCGACGGCAACGACCGCCGCGAACCCATAGCGTTTGAACACCCCCACCAACATGTAACGGACCTTACGCGCGAAGTTTTGCGGATGTGTGTCTTTCGCTGTGCGATGTCCAGCCACAGACGACAGTTGTCAGTCCTCGCGGCCCGAAACAGGGCTCCAAAAGCCTAGCACAAGTGCCGGCTCTTCCGCTCCTCCGTCGATGCGGGCGCGCAGGCCGAGCTGGACGCCCCTGCCATTGTCGCCAAAGCGCACGAGGCTGATCTGGGCCCTAACGGTCTCTTCACCCTCGTGTGCGGCATCCAGAAAGACCTGCCCCAGGGCCAGCCAGCTGCCGCCAAAACGTGCGCCGCCCGTGAGATCCAGGCGCTCGCCGCCACACCCGCCCTCCAGGGCGCGACCGGCCGCTTCGACGTTCACAAATGCGCCGTTGTCGAAGGAGCGGCCGCCCAGCCACCGCACTTCGACGCCGCCTTCGCCGCACGCGTCCCCCGGATGGGACATCCATAGGGCGCTGGCCTGGACCGCCATGACGGTATCGTCGCTGCGGAATACGGTGCGCTTTACCCCGACCACAGCCTCAGCGCGCCAGCCGTCGGCGGTGTCGTAATTCTGCTCGTACCAAGGCGAGGCGACGAACGAGGAGGACTCGCCCAACGGCGTTTCCCAGTAGGCGGAGCCTTCATAGAAATAGACCTCGTCGCGGGCGCCGGCGACGTTGGTCAAAATCTCCTGCCCCTCTTCAGGCGCGATCCAGGCGCCAGCGCTGGCCGGCGCAGGCGACAAAGCTGCGATCAGGCTTAGGAGTCGTAGCCCGGCAGCTGTCGATCCAGTTTTCTCTTCAGCCCCGGCCACGCGAGCCCCGACACCATCCCCAAACCACCGCTTTGTTTCTTCGCCTCGTCCTGCGCAGCATCTGGCGCAATCAGCATGTTCTCGTATCCTGCAGTCAATGCGCTTACTTGCTGTGCACAGGCGCGCTCGAGGAAGAAGATGCCGACGAACGCCTCAGCCGCCGTCGCGCCGACAGCCAGCGTGCCGTGGTTGCGCAACAGCATGAGCTTCTTGTCGCCGAGATCGCGCACCAGCCGTTCGCGTTCGTCCAGATTGAGCGCAACGCCCTCGTAATCGTGATAGGCCAGGTTCGGCCGCAGCAGCAGGGCGTTCTGAGTCAGCGGCAGCAAGCCCTCTCGCTGCGCTGAGACGCCGACGCCGGCATCGGTGTGCAGATGGATCACGCAAAGCGCATCTTCGCGCGCGGCGTGGATGGCCGAGTGGATCGTAAAACCGGCCGGATTGATATAGTGGGGCGTCGGCGCGACGATAGCGCCGTCGAGATCGACCTTCACCAGAGAAGAGGCGGTGATTTCCTCGAAAAACATCCCGTAGGGATTGATGAGGAAGTGGTGCTCCGGCCCCGGTACGCGCATCGAGATATGCGTGAAGATCATGTCGTCCCAGCCGTAGAGCGCAACCAGACGATAAAGCGCCGCGCAGTCGACCCGCGCCTGCCACTCCTCGGCGGACACCGTGCTCTTTACGGATTGGGATGCGTCATCGGCCATGGCCAGACCTTACACCGCTATTGGCAGCGTTCAACCAGCGCCCGCTCGCTCATCCGGCACTGCGCCACATAATTGAGCCCGCAGCTGAAACCGCCGCGCGGGTCAGGGCGGCAATCCTCGCCCGCCGGCGCCACCTCCACCCCGTCCAGCCGCTCGAACTCATGACGCGGAGCGCAACCCTGCTCTGCGGCGTCTCGCGCAGCGCGCTCCTGGGCGTCGGCGAGCGCGGCCGACCGGCTTGCGAACGGCAACTCGGCCGTGCGCACGTACGAGCGCCATTCGCGGCTGGTCGAGGTGTAGTCAGCGGCGCGTTGCTCGGTGCGCGCCTCCAGCATCGACGCGGCTGTGCTTTGGTAATGGCTGCGTTCATTATTGGCGAAGGCGCGCAGGGCTTCGCAGCTGCCGCGCGCGCGGTTTTCCCAAGCGAGCCGATCGGCGCGCGTGGGCCGGTTGCCGAGGCCAATCGCGGCGCACCGATCGGAAATCTCATGCCAGCTCGGAATGGCGCAGAACTGATCCTGAACGCCGAGCGCGTTCATGCCAAAGCCGAATACCGCGGCGATCACCGCTGTCGCCGTCGCGCCTGCCGTGAGCCGGCGATAAAGCCGCACCGCCGGTCCCTTGGCGGGTGGGACGGGCTTGCCGTCGAGCTTGGCGCCCACCGCCGCGACCAGATCCTTGAAAAACGGATCGGAGCGCGAACCGCGCCAATGCGCCAGATCGATGGCTTGCACTTCACCGAAGCCGAGCGGCGGCGCCACGTTCTCGGCACGCACTGGCACCAGGATGTTGCGCGCCTTCGCGCGAGCGGCTTCGTCACGCACGAACCCGCCCTCCGGCCCCACGCTCGCATGCGTCCAGAGCACGATGACGCACTTTGCATCATTGAGATGCTTCTCGATATTCGCCCGCCATTCTTCCCCGCCCGGAAGTCCTCGATCCCACCAGACGGAGAGCCCCTCCGCTTCCAGCGCGCGCACCAGCCGGCCAGCGCGTGGCTCGTCTTCGCGTTTGTAGGAGAGGAAGATCAACGAGATTCCTCGCGTGCCGCGTAATCCCGCGCATTTGCAAGGCGCAGGCGATCCATCATGGAAAGCTGCCGACGCCTCTCGATACGCTCCATAAGTTCGACATAATCGCGCCAGCGTATGCTCGGCGCGGGGGTCTCGTGACCTAGGTATCGAAGCGTAAAGAACATTGCGTTGGCCAAGCGGATTTGCGCATTCAGGTTAGCCGGATCGGCTTCCGCCAAGCGTTGAAAAATCGGAAGCGCCTCCCGGTAATACTGCCAAGCTGTTGCCGTGTCCTGCCGCACAGTCGCTGCATCGCCGAGCGCTTGGAGCGCGCTTGCGAGATAGCTTTGCGCCAGCGCGCCGGCCGCATCGCGTTGAACAAGCGATCGCGCAACAACGGCGCAGTCTTCGTATGAGCGAAGCGCATAATCGTCATAACCGATCTGGTCTGCCATGTCCGCGACGCCGAGTTTGGCGTGGCAATATGCAAGAGCCGCCTGAGCCGACTCCGGATTAATCCGCCTGGCGCCCAGTGCGATGCCCGCGGCATTGCCGTAGTGGAGATAAGCGTTCGTGATATCGCCGCGTTCCCTTTCAACGTCGGCTAAACCGCTGTAGGCAGTCGAATAGTCGAGCCATGCTTGCCAACTATCTCGGTCTGCCTCGACCGCCCGATTCGCCAAGTCAATTCGGGTCTGGTGATTTTGCAGGGCTGCTGCAGTGTCGCCAAGCTCGGCCTGCAGATGGGCCATTCCGCCGAGTGCGATGAATAAATCCCGCTGCGCATTGAGATCGTCCGAACGCGCTGCGGCGACGGAGCTGGCGAGGCTCAGCGCCTCTTCCATGGGCTGCCGTGCAGCCGGAGCGTCGCCACTGCTCACCAGCAGATCGCTTAGTTCGCCAAGCTGCACGGCGAGCAAACTGTCGAGATACTGCTGAGCCTCAGTATCCCGCGCGTCCAGCACTCTCACACTTCGCAGAATCGCGATGCTTTCACGCACGAGATCGAGAGCTTCGGCATGATCGCCAGCGCGCCGCGCGATTTGCGCCAATCGTTGAAGTGAACGCGTCAGATCGATACGAGCGTCCCCGTCACTCGCGTCCGCATCAACCGCAGCCCGAGATATGGCCGCCGCGCGCTCGTGATAAAGCCGCGCCGCTGCAAGATTGCCGCCTTCAAACGCCATATCGCCCGCCGTCTCAAACGCGATAAGGCGGTCGTCGTCGGATCGGGCGACTTCCAGCGCATTTTCTACCGCCTCGACCGCGCTCGGCAGCCGACCAAGGTCTGCGCGCAGCCGTGCACGATGGATGTGGGTCCAGAAGTGCAGAGGATCCAACGCCGCCGCCTGGTCCCATAGCGCGAGAACGTCGGTCGCGCGGGCCTCGCCCTGCACCCGCATGATCTCGCGCAACCGGGCCAGCTGGCGGATCTCCCCTCCTGCAATCGTCCGCGCGGCCGCGACACGGGCGTTTGCGCGTGCGGTGAGAAGCGCTTCTAGCGTAATCCACGCGCTCGCACGATCGCCATCGGCGAATTCCTGATAGGCAGCCATCAGGTCCGGCGTGGCCTCGGGCAGCCGCCCCTCGATCTCCGCGCGGAACGCTTCGATCTCGATGGCCGTCGCAGCGTCTCTTAACGGCACGTTTTCAACCAGACGCACGAAATCGGCGCGGCTATCGTCGAGCGCTGCCTGCGCCGCATCGCGGTCCCGGGTCGCTGCAATCAGAGCACGACGCGCCTGGCGCATCCTTGCCTCGGCGTCGGCGATGAGACGAAGCTCACGATCGTCGGCCAAACGCCGCTCTCGAATGATTGCGGCTCGGTATTGCGCCTCCAATCCGCGCGCAATCGCGTCGACGCTTGCCACTGCGGCCTGCTCGCGTTGTGCATACGCGGGAGCGCCCATGAGCACTAAGAGTGCGCTCGCGAACGCCACGATCGCTCCACCAAAGACCCTCACTCCTCCCCCTCCATCTCGCGCCGCAGGCGTTCGATCTCGGCGCGGTCGGACTCTGCCGCCGCTTCGGCCGCCGCCAGCCGCGCGCGCACGCGCGCTTGCGTTTCCGCTTCGATCACGGGCCAGGCGCCGACGCGGTCCCCGTCGGCAAAGCGCTCCAGCGCCGCGCGCATCTCAGGGCTGGCGCGCGCGACCAGATTCTCAGCCTCGCGGCGATAGTGTTCGATCTCGGCGCGTGCGGCGCCGTCGCGCTGGGCGATGCTCTCCACCAGGGCCGCATAGTCCGCGCGCGCGGCGGCGAGTTCGGCCTGCACCTGCGCCGCTTCGCCCTGCGCTGCATCCGCGGCGGCGCGCGCGCGGGAAAGCCGCGCTTCGGCGTCGGCGATGAGACGCTGCTCGCGGTCGTCCGCCAACCTTCGTTCGCGGATCAGCGCGGCCTGGTACTGCGCCTCAAGACCACGGACGACGGCCGCGTCATCCGCGTCGGCGTGCGCGACCCCGAACCCCGCAAGGCTCGCCATGACCAGCCCCGCCGCGAACAGCCGCCGCATCTACCCTCCGTTCACCCTATTCCATCCGAGACGCGGGCGCCCGGCAAGAGCTATTCTGGACGGATGAAGATCGCATTCAGCGCCAATGCACGTCCGGAAGCGCAAGAGGCCTTGGCGCACCTCCGGCGCCGCTATGGCGACACGCCAGAGGCTGAGGCGGACGCAATCGTCGCCCTCGGCGGCGACGGGCACATGCTGGAAACGCTGCGCAGACGCCTCGCCGACGGCAAGCCCGTTTACGGCATGCACCGCGGCACGATCGGCTTTCTCATGAATGAGTACCGGCCAGAGGGCCTGATCGAACGACTGAGGAAGGCGCAGTCCGTTCGTATCCGGCCGCTTGTCGCACATTGCCAGACGCGATCCGGAGAGATGGTCACCGAACGGGCGTTCAACGAAGTCTCCCTGTTCCGCCAGACCGCCCAATCGGCCAAGCTGCGCATCCTCATCGACGGCGCCGAGCGTATGGCCGAGTTGTTGTGCGATGGGGCCATGGTCGCTACGCCTGCCGGCTCGACCGCCTATAACTTCTCCGCCCATGGCCCGATCCTGCCGATTAACGCACGATTGCTGGCGCTGACCCCAGTGAGCGCGTTCCGGCCACGGCGCTGGCGCGGCGCGCTCCTGCCGCACAGCGCCCAGGTCCGTATCGAAGTGCTGGAAGCCGAACACCGCGCCGTCAGCGCCGCTTGCGACAATTTCGAGACCCGTGACGTGCGCGCCGTCGACATCCGCGAGGACAGCGAATGCGAACTCACGCTGCTGTTCGATCCCGGTCACGCCCTCGACGAACGCATCCTGCGCGAACAGTTCAACGTCTGACGCAGCGACTGTAACGCTCTTTTCACCGCTGCGCAGGCATCGTTAAGCGCGATGAAAAGAACAGCCCAAGTCATCGATCCCCGGCAGGCAGGGCATCTACCGCCCGCGATGAGCCAACCGGTGTTCGGCCCGGAAGCGCTGGCGCACGCCGAGAAAGCGCTGGGCGAGATGAGCGGCTCGTTCGAGCAATGGCTCGAGGCGGATATCGCCAAACTCCAGGCCGCGCGCGCCGCCGCCGCGGCGGCCAACTGGTGCGATGTGTCGCTCGACGCCGTCTGGCGCGCCTCGCACGACCTCAAGGGCATGGGCGGCACCTACGGCTATCCTTTGGTAACCCAGCTTGCGGCCTCGCTGTGTCGCTTGACGGAGACCGCGGCCGGCAAGGCGGCCGCCCGCGCCAATCCGGCGCTCGTTGAAGCTCATGTCGATGGGCTGCGCGCGGCGGTGAGCGATCGCATCGCCACCGATGCACATCCGCTCGGCAAGGCGCTGCTGGAGACGCTGGAGGCGCAGGTTCGTCAGCTCGGCGTCGCGCCACGCTGATCTCAACACTCCTTTCACCTTGTCGGACGTCCGTTTCTTAACCGCGTCATGCGATAAGCGCGCCTTCAAGCAAGGCTCATGACCGTCGTCCCTTTCCGTCCGCGCGCGGAGGCGCCAACTCGCGACGAGCCAGCGCCGCTCGCCTTCACGATTGGCGCGCGCGTCGATTTGCGTGTCGGCGCGTTGGCGGCCGGAGTGATACGCCCGCGTGAGCCGGGCCACGACTCATTCTTGTTTTCCAACCTCGCGCGACTGCTACGCGGGGCGCGCATGGCTTGGCGTGAGCGCGGCGCGCATGCGCCGCTGACGCTGGCGGTTCCTTCAGAACTGTATTCCAGCCTGGAAGCCGATCACCTGAGCGAGGCGGCCGTTGAGGCCGGTTGCACGCGGCAAAAGCTGTCGTTTGAACTGTGCGAGCGTGCCGTGATGCGCACGGGACCAGAGCTTGGCGAGGAACTGCGCGCGCGAGGCTGGGGCGTTGCGCTGCGCGGCGATCCGGACTGCCCGCTGCCGCTCGGCGGACGCGCGCGCGCTCTCTACACCGACTTGGTGCTTGCCGCCCCTGAGAACCCGGATCCTTTCATCGCACTGCAAAGCGGCGATCGTTCTCCGCTTGGCCGACGACTGCTTGCCGCCAAAGCCGCCGGCCTCACCATTACCGCCGAATGCGTTCGCACCGCCGTCCAGGCGCGCATGTTGGCGATCGCCGGGTTCGATCGCGGCGGCGGCCCGTTCGCCGAGGCCGGTCTGCGCTAGTGGATGGCGGCGCTGCGCTCTGCGCGCCAGCCGGTCGCGTCCAGCTTTTCCAGTAGATAATCCAGATCGTCTTTCGGGATCGACTGGAACAGCGTCAAGGTCCGCTCGAGCATGCGCTTGCGGAAGCCGATGCGATCCTGTGCGCCGCCTTCGCGTTCCATGGAATGGTAGACGTCGAGCGCCGCTTTGAATGAGGGATACAGACGCGGCGGCAGGCCGGCGCGCTCGAAAGCGGCCTTCAAACCCAGAGGCCCGCTGTCGTGGATCATCAGCCACATGCGCTGGTGCGCCATGCCGGCCAGTTCGGCCATCGCATGCTCAACGAACTCCACGTGCCCCATGCATAGTCCGCGCATCAACAAGGATGGCGACAGCCGCCCATTGAGATTGAGCTGCTGCACGAAACGGGCGATGTCCTTCTGACGCACCGCCTGCTCGATGATGTCGATGGTGACGCGTTCGCGCGCCCCCATCGCCAGATCGATGGCGATTTGTGGCGGCAGCTCGTGATTGTTGACCAGGTAATCGAAGGCCTCGCCCGCGACCAGCGAAACCAGTTTCTCCGTAATGGAAAGCGGCAGCTGGTTGCGATGCACCATCGCGCTCGTGATCGCCGAAACCCCGGCGAAGCGATCGAGCACGATTTCAAGTCCGGCTTCTTCGAACAGGGCGTTGTCGTTGGCGACAGCGCGCTGCACCGCTTCGGGGACCGCATGTTGCGCGATCGCTGTGGTGACGATTGGGCTTAGCGTCTCGCGGCTGGCGACGGCCACCTGCTTGGTCGGCGGACACGTGCGCACGATCTCGACAAGATCGGCGTCAGTCAACATGGGCGAGTTGAGGATGACAGGCAGCGCAATGGTCTCGACATCGCGCGCGAGCTTCACGGCCAATTCGTGCGGCAGCTTCGGCGAATTCTTGAGCGCCACGGCCAAGGCGCGCCGCACCAGCACCGCCGCGTCCTCCGCCATGATGGCCAGGATGCGTTCGGCGTTCGTACGTTCCTCTGGGGAAAGTTCGGCGTCTTCGATGCAGCGGCAGATTTTGTGCGCTGCATGCGCGCGCGCCTCTTCGGTCGGGCCCTTGATCAGGGTCCGGATGTCGCTATCGGTGAGACTGGCGCGCATGGTGACGACGGTCATGAGCAGCTCTGCGTGGGCGCGGCGACTCCTCGCGCCACGCTGGCTGCCCAGAGTTCCGCTCAGGACTTAACGAAACCTTGATGCAGATCGTTACGGAAGGGGAATACGTGCCATGCTGGAAGGGCTGAAGGTCGTCGAGCTGGCCACTTATGTCGCCGCCCCCGGGGCCGGGGGCATCATGGCGGACTGGGGCGCCGACGTGATTAAGGTCGAACCGCCCGGGGGCGATCCGATCCGTCAATTCTTCGCCTCGGTCGGCATCGAAGGCGTGGCGGTCAATCCCGTGTTCGAACTCGACAATCGGGGCAAACGCGGCGTGGTGCTCGATACCAGCAAGCCGGAAGGGCGAGACGCGTTGTTGAAGCTGGTGGACGGCGCGGATGTATTTTTGACCCACGTGCGGCCAGGAGGCTTGCAGCGAGCCGGGCTCGATCATGAGGCGCTGCTCGCGCGCAACCCGCGGCTCATCTATGCAACGCTCACCGGCTACGGGCTCGACGGGCCTGATGCGGACCGCCCCGGCATGGACGCGGCGGCTTTCTGGGCGCGGTCGGGATTGGCGGCGTTGTTTCGGCCTAAGGGAGGCGACCCCATCCAACTGCGCACCGCGTTCGGCGATCACGTTGCATCCATTGCGATCGTCAGCGGCGTGCTTGCGGCGTTGTACGAACGCCAGCGCACCGGCAAGGGCCGGCTTGTCGAGGCCGCGCTGCTGCGCGTCGCGCACTATGCCGGCGGTTCTGATTTCGCTATTCAGCACAGCTACGGCCGAACAGCGTCGAACCGTCCGCGGCGCGATACCCCGATCCCGATCATCAATTACTTCAAGACGAAGGATGGACACTGGCTCAGCCTGCTGGTTCGCCAGGGTGAAGCCGATTGGCCGAAAGTGTGTCGCGCCTTGCGCGTGGAGCACCTGGTTGACGACGAGCGTTTCGCCAACGCCAAGCTCAGACGTAAGCACGGGCCTGAACTGGTCGACCTGATGGACGCCGCTTTCGCCGAGCGCGACCTCGCCGAGATCGCCGCTTCACTGGACGCTGAAGAAATAATTTGGTCGCCCGTGCTGACCGCCGCCGAAGCGATCGCCGATCCGCAGACCATCGCCAGCGGCGCTGTCGTACAAACGCCGCAACGCGACGGCGGCAGCATTAACGCGCCGGCCGCGCCGATCCGCTTCCCGGGCGCCGACGATGGCCCAAAGGGCCCAGCGCCGCTGCCCGGCGAACACACGCGCGCCGTGCTGGCGGAAGCCGGCTACAGCGCGCGCGAGATCGACGCCCTTTTTGCCAGCGGCGCTGCGGCCTAGCGGCTGTTGCGCGCGTAAACGCCGAACCCTTGTTGTGGACCGGACAGCTCCTGCTCGGCATTACTGTTCAGCAGCGGCAGCAGCGCGAACGCGAACAGGGCTTGCGCCAACGCTGGCGAGAGCGCGCCATGCGCCGCCGCAAACGGCGCTGGCGTTTGCGTCTCGTCGCGTACGCCGGCGACGGCGTCGAGTTGCAGCCGATTCAGCAATTGCTGCGCTGAACGCGACGTGCCGCCGGCGTAGAACAGGCCCCGGTTCGCCGCCGCTTCACGCGGAAACAGGGCGGCCGCATCGGGCGCGCCGCGCGCTGCCGCCTCGATCAGGCGAACGGCGCCCCCCTGGCCCATGACATGTGCTGCGTAGAGTTCGCCGGCTGTTGGCGTGCGTCCGAGCCTGGCCTGCAGCGCCGCCGCATTCTCTCGCGCAAGTTCGCCGGCCATGCGCGCTGAGAGTTCAGGGTCGTTGCGCAATGCGAGGATCTCGCGGCGCGTCTCGGCGTCGGCGCCGCGCCGCAAGGCCGCCGCTTGCGTGGCAAGCCCGTGCGCGGGCCCATGCCGTCGCACCATGTCGAGCCAGGTGCTCTCGATGAACTGAAACAGCCCCGTCGCGCTCGAGGTTGCTGCCCGCGCGTGGGGATTGAGCGCGCTTTCGCGGCGCGCAGTTTCCACGAGCATGGAGAAATCAACACCCGTTGCACGCGCGGCGCGTTGGATCGCGGCGCGGACGGCGTCCTGGCCTACAGGCGCAAGCGGATCGCTCATGGGGTTGGCGTGGGCCCGATTTGGTAAATGCGATGTTAACCCGCGCGACGTCGAAGCCAGCCAAGCCGATACGGCAACAGAACGATCCAGGCGAGCGTCAGCAAGAGCGCGAGGGCTGAGGTCAGAGTCAGCAGCCCGGTGTTGAAGTTCTCGTGGTCGCGCCAATCCATGATGTGCAGCGCCCAAAGCGCATCGTAGAGACGCCAAAGGTCCGAGCGGCGCGCGGTCACGTGCGCGGTGTCGGCGGCGACGTAGACGGCCAGCCCTTCCGCATCGTCGAACGCGACGCGCCAAGCGGGCAGCGCGCCGCGGTATTCGGGCGACTCCTGCGTCACCAGGCGCACCTCACGCACTTGCGGGCTGCCGGCGACATAGGTCTGCGCGATTAGCGTCGCCGCGTCCGCGCTGAGCGGAGAGGCGACACGCCAATCGTCCAGATCGATCAGGATTGGACGCCGCTCCGGAAACTCCGCGACAACGACCTTCTCGCCGGCGGCGGTTCGCTCATACGTGAGGCGCATCGGCGCTTCCGGAAGGAAGCGCGGCGATCTCGCCGGGCGCGGGCAGAGCCGTCAGCGCCGCCGCAGGTTGCCGGGCGATGCGGTGTTCGCTGCGAACGCGCTCGATCGGATAGATCGCGAAGAAAAGCCCGGACGCGAATCAGAACAGGACCTGCACGCCGATAATCAGCGCGAGCCATTTATGAACTGAGGTAGCAAGAGCGGCGATTTTCATGGCGCGCCCTCTGCGCTCCGGCTGCGCGGGTCTCAATGCGGCGGATTGGCCTAGTAGCTTTTCGGCAGCCCGAGCACGCGTTCGGCGATGAAGTTGAGGATCATCTCGCGCGAGACCGGCGCGATGCGGGCGATCATGGCTTCGCGGAAGTAGCGTTCGACGAAGTATTCTTTCGCATAGCCCATGCCCCCGTGCGCGAGCACAGACGCCTCGCACGCGCGGAAGCCGGCTTCGCCGCCGAGATACTTCGAAGCGTTGGCCTCGGCGCCGCATTCCTTGCCGGCGTCGTAGAGCGCGGCGGCTTTGAACGCCATGAGATTGGCCGCTTCAAGATCGGCCCAGGCTTTCGCGAGCGGATGCTGGATGCCCTGGTTCTGGCCGATCGGCCGGCCAAACACGATGCGCTCCTTGGCGTACTGCGCCGCGCGTTTCAGCGCAGCGCGGCCGAGGCCGATCGCTTCCACCGCAAACAGCACGCGCTCGGGATTGAGGCCGCTGAGCAGAATCTTGAAGCCCGCGCCCTCTTCGCCGATCAGTTCGGCATCGGAGACTTCAAGATCTTCGATGAAGAGCGTGTTGCACTCCACCGCCTTGCGGCCCATTTTCGGGATCGGCTGCGCTTCGATTTTGCTGCGGTCGAAATCCGCATAGAAGAGCGAGAGGCCTTCGGTCGCGCGCTTGGCCTGATCTTTCGGCGTGGTGCGCGCGATGAGGAGGATCTTGTTCGCGCGCTGCGCATTGGTGGTCCAGATTTTGCGGCCGTTGATGCGATAGCCGCTGCTCGTGCGCTCGGCGCGCGTCTCCAGGCTCGCCGTATCCAGGCCCGAGTTCGGCTCGGTCACCGCGAAGCAGGCTTTGTCGCGCCCGTCGATCGCCGGCGGCAGGAAGCGC
>CAZHWA010000023.1:0-11878 GCA_964536175.1 uncultured Terricaulis sp.
GCTGCGTCGGTCGAGAGCGGCCAAAGCCGCGTGCCGGCGCCGCCGGACATGATGGCGGGGATGATGCGATATTTCATTGGCGCGGAGTGTGGCCTCTCTCGATCGCGGCGGGAAGAGTTCAGTTCGGCCGCGACGTCGCGGCCAGTATGCGCGCGACGATGAAGTCGGCGGCGTCTTCTGCGCTCATTGCAGCCGTGTCGATGCGGATTTCCGGCGCCTCGGGCGGCTCGTAGGGGGAATCGACGCCGGTAAAGTTCTCCAATTGGCCGGCGCGCGCTTTTTTATAGAGACCTTTCGGATCGCGCGCCTCGGCGAGGTCGATCGGGGCATCGACGAAGATCTCGAAGAACTCGCCGGGCTGGACCAAGCTGCGCGCCATGTCGCGTTCGTGGCGGAACGGCGAGATGAACGCGACCAGCACAATGAGGCCTGCGTCGGCCATCAACCTGGCGATTTCAGCGACGCGGCGGATGTTCTCCACCCGATCCGCCTGGGTGAAGCCCAGGTCGCGGTTGAGTCCGTGGCGGATATTGTCGCCGTCCAGCAGCACGGTGTGGCGGCCCAGCGCGTAGAGCTTCTTCTCGACGATATTGGCGATGGTTGACTTGCCGGCCCCGGAAAGGCCGGTGAACCAGAGAACGGCCGGGCGCTGACCCTTGATTGCGGCGTGCGCATCGCGGTCGATCTCAAGCGCTTGCCAATGCACATTCTTGGCGCGGCGCAAGGCGAAGTGGATAAGCCCGGCGCCGACAGTCTCGTGCGTGCTCTGGTCGATGAGAATGAAGCCGCCGGTGTCGCGGTTATGCGCAAAGGCGTCGAACGCCAGAGCGCGATCGATGCTGACGTTGCCGATGCCGATCTCGTTGGCCTCGAGCTGCTTGGCCGGGCGTTGCTGCAGGGTGTCAATATCGAAGCTGTGTTTGAGCTCGGTGACGGCGGCGTTCGCGCTCGCGGCGCCCAGTTTCAATGTATAGCGCCGGCCGGGAAACAGCGGCGCATCGCCCATCCATACCAGGGTGGCCTGAAACTGATCGGCGACCTCGCAGGGATCGGCGGCGGCGGCGATGACATCGCCGCGCGAACAATCGAGCTCCCGATCGAGCGTTAGCGTCACCGATTGGCCGGCGACGGCTCGATCGAGATCGCCGTCGGCGGTGACGATGCGGGCGATTTTGGCCTCGCGGCCGGATGGCAGAATGCGCACCGCCTCGCCGGGCGCGATGACGCCGGAGACAATGCGGCCGGAAAAGCCGCGAAAGTCCTGATTTGGGCGCAGCACGGACTGCACTGGCATGCGGAATGGCCCCGCGGCGCGGGTCTCGCCGGCGTCGGCCGATTGCAGCAGATCGATCAGCGTCGGGCCTGCGTACCAGGGCGTGGCGGCGCCGCGGGTTGCGATGTTGTCGCCCATCACCCCAGAGACAGGCAGCGCGGCGAAACGCTCGAGCTTCAGCGCAGCGGCGAGCGCGGTGAAGTCTTCGACAATGCGCGTGAACACGTCCTCATCGTAGCCGACAAGGTCCATCTTGGTGACTGCGAGGACGATCTGCTTGACGCCCATCAACGTGCAGATGAAGGCATGTCGGCGCGTCTGCGAAAGCACGCCCTTGCGCGCGTCGATCAGCAGCACGGCGAGGTCGGCGTTGGACGCGGCCGTCACCATGTTGCGCGTATATTGAGCATGGCCGGGGGAGTCGGCGACGATGAACTTGCGCTGTTCGGTGGCGAAATAACGATAGGCGACGTCAATGGTGATGCCCTGCTCGCGCTCGGCCATGAGGCCGTCGACCAGCAGCGCGAAATCGAGTTCGCCGCCGCGCGCGCCAACGGTTTTGGAGTCCGCTTCCAGCGCGGCGAGCTGATCGTCCGGCACGGCGCCGAGGTCGTAGAGCAGGCGCCCGATCAGCGTGGACTTGCCGTCGTCGACCGAGCCGCAGGTGACGAGGCGCAGCAGGGATTTCTCCGGGGTCATCAGAAATACCCGTCCTGCTTTTTCTTCTCCATCGAGGAGTCCGTGTCGGAATCGATGAGACGCCCGTGCCGTTCGCTGGCGCGCGATTCCAGGATTTCACGCACGATGTCGGCCACGCTCTGCGCGGCGCTGTCGACCGCGCCGGAGAGCGGATAGCAGCCGAGCGTGCGGAAGCGCACGCGCCGCAGCTCCGGCTGCTCTCCGGGTTCGAGGCGCATGCGCGCATCGTCGACCATGATCCAGGCGCCGGCGCGGCGCACCACCGCGCGTTCGGCGGCGAAATAGAGCGGCACGATCGGGATCTGTTCGGTTTGGATGTATTGCCAGACGTCGAGCTCGGTCCAGTTCGAGAGCGGAAACACCCGGAAGCTTTCGCCGGGGTTCTTGCGCGTGTTGTAAAGGCTCCAGAGTTCCGGCCGTTGGGTCTTGGGATCCCAGCGATGGTGCGCCGACCGCAGCGAGAAGACGCGCTCCTTGGCGCGGCTCTTCTCTTCGTCGCGCCGGGCGCCGCCGATGGCGGCGTCGAAGCCGTGCTCGGTCAGCGCCTTGCGCAAGCCTTCCGTTTTCCAGAGTCTGGTATGGATTTCCGAGCCGTGGTCGAACGGGTTGATGTTGTGCGCTTCGGCTTCGGGGTTTCGATAGACGATCAAGGCGTGCTGTTTGGCCACCGCATCGCGCATGAGGTACATGTCGCGGAACTTCCAGGTCGTATCGACGTGCAGCAGCGGGAACGGCTGGCGCGCGGGATAGAAGGCCTTGGTCGCCAAGTGCAGAAGCACCGAGCTGTCTTTGCCCATGGAGTAGAGCATCACCGGCCGCTCGGTCTCGGCGGCGACCTCGCGCAGGATATGGATGCTTTCCGCTTCGAGCGATTTGAGATGGGAGAGGCGCATTCAGCGTCCGTAGAAATCACGATACCAGTCGACGAACTTCTGCATCCCGACTTCGAGCGGCGTCTTGGGCGCGAACCCAACGTCGCGCACAAGATCGTCGACGTCGGCGAATGTCGCCGGCACTTCTCCGGGCTGAACCGGCGTTTCATTGCGGATCGCCTTCTTGCCGGTGCACTGCTCGATGATCTGGATCAGCCGGCTTACCTTCAGCGGCGTGCTGTTTCCGATATTGTATAAGCGGTAGGGCGCGTTGGATGTAGCCGGATCCGGGTCGTCGCTGCGCCAGTTCGGATCGGGCGCGGGGATGCGCTCGCCAACGCGGGCGACCGCCTCGACGATGTCGTCGATGTACGTGAAATCCCGCTCCATGTCGCCCGCGCCGAAAACGTCGATCGGTTCGCCGGCCAGGATGGCGCGGGTAAACAGAAAGGCGGCCATATCGGGCCGGCCCCAAGGGCCGTACACGGTAAAGAAACGCAGCCCGGTCACCGGCAGCGCGTAGAGATGGCTGTAGGCGTGGGCGAGCAATTCGTTGGCCTTTTTGCTGGCGGCGTAGACGTTGAGCGGATGATCGACGTTCTGGTGGACGGAGAAGGGCGTCTTGGTCAGCGCCCCGTACACCGAACTCGACGACGCGAACACCAAGTGTTCGATCGCGTTGCGGCGGCAGACCTCCAGCAGGCTGGCGAAGCCGACGACGTTGGAATGGATATAGGCTTGCGGATTGGCGAGCGAGTAACGCACCCCGGCCTGGGCGGCCAGATTGAACACGCGCTTGAAGCGGTGCTGGGCGAACACGTCCTCAAGCGCGCGCTCATCGGCGAGATCCATCTGGCTGAAGGAGAAGTTCGGCCGCGCCTCGAGCCGCGCAAGCCGTGCGCGCTTCAGCGCAACGTCGTAATAATCGCTGAGGTTGTCGAGTCCGTGGACGCGTTTGCCCTCGGCGAGCAGACGCTCGGCGAGGTGAAAGCCGATGAAACCGGCTGCGCCAGTCACCAAAACGGGAGTCATCGGGGCTCGTGCTCGCCGCGCCAGTCGCGGCGCCGGGTTTCCGTCCGGCGCTTCGATAGGCGCCGCTCCCCGCAAAAGCAACTGTGCGCCGCCTCAAGCACGGCGATAGCCGAGCGCGGCGACCAGGCCTGCGGCGATGAAGAAGGTGGCGAACCACCACTCCGCCCAGAGGTTGAAACTGAGATTGCCGACGACAGCCAGCGCCGCCAACGTGCCGGCTGCGGCTGCGGCCGCCGGCCGGCTGTCGGCAAAGCGGCGCACCAGCGAATGGCCGGCCGTGACGATCAACGCAGCGGCAAGGGCAACGCCGATCGCGCCCAGCTCGAACCATATCTGCAGGCTGATGCTGTGGGGGTGCACGGGCACCGGCGGGTGATGTGCGCGGGCCGCATCCAGTCCATGCCCGAACCAGGGCTGCTCAAGGATGCGCTCGCAGACGTAGCGCCAAATCTCAATGCGCGCATTCCAGCTGTACGGCAGCGCGTCGGCCGGGACCGCCCCGATCAGCACGGGGGCGAGGAAGGGCGCGGCCAGCAGCCAAACCAGCACGCAGGCGAGAACGGCGATGAGCGTGAAGCGCGGCGCCCCAAAGGCGGCCAGAAAGGCCACGAGGCCCAGGCCAAAGCCGAGCGTGTTGGATGACTGGCCAAACTGGAGCGCGATAAACCCGCCTGCGGCCAGGGCGGCCGCCGCACCCAGCGTCCAAAGGACGCCCGGCCGGGCAGCGAGGGCGGCTGCGGCCGTCCACACCAGCGCCAGATGCAGGCTGGCGGCGCGACTGACATTGCGGCCAAGCTCGTCGATGTGGACGCCAGGCTGGGCGGCGCGGTTGAGCGGCAGGCCCCAAAGCGCCTCCACGGCCAGCAGCAGCGCCAATATGGCGAAACCGGCCACGCCGCCGGCAATGGTCAGGCGCGGCTGGTGAGCTGCCGACGCTGCAAACATGAATCCGAGCGGAGCCAACACGGCGATCTTGGCTGCCTGAACGCCGGCGGGATGGTCGGACCAGAGGCTCGAGGCCACCGCGAGGGCGATGAACACAGTCAGGAAGACCAACGGCAGGGGCCTGTTTTCAACAGCTTGCCGCAGTAGCGAGGGCCGGAAACAGAGCGCGCCGGCAAGGCAAAGCAGGACCGGCACGCCCAGCGCTCCGCCGACGGCCAGGGCGGGCAGGAGCACCAGAAAGGCGGCCAAAGCGGCGCGCCCGATCATGAGCGGCCCGAGGTGTAGAGGAGGTCATTGTTCGCCAACCGATATTTCTGCATCGTCACTCCGATAGCGTCTCTTAGCTCTTGGCGCCGCGCGAAATTTAAGCTTTGTTACGCCTCTGGCGCGTAACAGGGGACCTACGCGGGGACCAGTGCGCCTGTGACGCCCGTGGGGAGCGGTATATGAGTGAGAAGCCAGCCGACTATGGGCAAGAAGTCCGCGATACGGTGGTGAAATCCAGTCTCACCGGCGTGGCCGCGACGGTGCTTGCCGTCACCGTGTTTTCCCCGGCTGGTTTGGGCGGCATGGTCGGCACCAGCGTGGCGTCGGGCATGGGCCTCGATGCCAATTTGCCGCAATCGGCCGAAGATCCCTACGCAAGCCTGCCGCCATATCCGGCGCCGCTGACAGCGGACGAGGTTTCCGACATTCACGATCAGCTCGCGCGCGTCAGCGCTTCGCTGGAGATCACGCGTGCGGCGACGGAAGCCAAGATCCAACACATCCGCACCATTGCAGTGAGCGGGGCCAATCTAACGTTCACGCCAGTGACGCAGACCGCGCAGATCGGCGGCGATCTGCGGCTGCGCACAAGCGAGCCCGAACGGCTGGCGGCGGCGGCCCCGGCGCCGGCTGTTGAAGCGCAGCCGCAGGCGCAAACCGTGCATGTCAGCTATGCGGGCCCCGATACAAGCTATCGCGATCGGCATTCTGAGCTGGCTGAGCTGCTGCTCGCGCACGAGACATTCTGAGCACACTCTCTTCGGTTTTCTGCGGACGGGCGCTGCTGCGAGCTGCGCTTGGCGACCTGCTCGCGCGTGACAGTTGCATGCATGGGCGCTAGATCGCTTACCAGTCACGGGGAGAGCTTCACATGCGCCTTCTTGCTTTTTTCGTTGCGGCCGCATGCCTGCTGATTGCGCCGGCGCGCGCTGAGACGTATCGCCTGAACTACGAGGCGGCGGTGCTTGGCGTCGTTGTGCTTGGCACAGCAAGTTACGAAGTCACAGCAAACGCGAACCGCTACGCAGCACGCGCCAATTTGCGTACCTCGGGCTTGGCGCGGCTGTTCGATCAGACCGATATCACTGCGGCGGTCACCGGTTCTTTCAGCGGCGCCAATATCGGCTGGACGCGCTATGACATCTCCCACGCCTATGCGAGCAAGTTTCGCCGCATCCAGATGAATCGCGGCAGCGGCGGGGTGAGCGCGGACATCACGCCCAGCTATGGCGACATGGGCAGTCCAGCGGCCAGCGCATCGCAGCAGAGCGGCTCTTACGATCCGCTGTCGGGTCTTTTCGCGCTCGGCCGGCAGATCGGCGTTGCGCGCGCCTGCCGCGGTTCGGTGTTGGTGTTCGATGGGCGTCAACACTATCGGTTGGCGGTGTCGCCGCGCTCGCAGGGCACGTTTAACGGCGGCGGCTACAATGGTCCGGCGCTGCTTTGCCAGTTCCGGTATGAGCCGATCGCCGGTTTCAGCGCGAATTTCGACCGCTCGAGCGTCCCGGCTGCCGAGGCTTGGTTTGCGCTGCCGGACGAGCCGGGGTTTGCTCCACCCTTGCGTCTAACGGTGCCGACGCCGCTCGGCGCCGCCCAACTTGATCTGCGCAGCTACGAACGGCTCAGCTAAGCCGGCGTGTCCGCCGCTTCGGCGACGCGGATGAGCTCACTGAGCGCGACCATGATGTGGTAGAAGCTGGACGCGCGCGCCGGTTCGGCCTTGAAGCCTGCGTCGGCTGTAAAGAGATCGTACCAAAGGCCCGGGGTCGGCGTGTTGCAGTAGGCGCGCAACATGTCGTTGGCGGCGAGCGCCGCACGCGCAGCCTCCGCATCGCCGGTGGCTTCAAAGCGCGCGAGACTGGCTTTGAGGCGCTCGGTGTGGGGCCACAGCCGCGATGTCGTCTGCAGCGGCCGTCCATCGATAGCGAGCTGATCGTAGACGGCGCCGTTAGCGGCAACGCCGTGGGTCTCGGCGTGACGCCGCAGGCGTTCGGCTTCGCCGCTAAGGTCCTCGCCGCCGAGTGCGCGCCAGCGCGCGAGCAGCCAACACCATTCAAAATGGTGTCCAGGCTCGACGATGCGGCCGACGGCGTCCGACATCGGCCGCCACGCCTCATCATAGTATTCCGCCAGCGCCCCGTGCGTGCGATCGAACAACCGGTCGCGAAATAGCCGGCCCAGCGCGCTTGCGCGTTCGAAATGCAGCGTATTGCCGGTGACGTCGTAAAAGGCGAGCAGCGCCTCGAACAGGTGCATGTGCGGGTTTTGGCGACGCGGCGGCGCGGGGCAGACCTCGCCTTCCTCGAAGCCGCCTTCGGGGTGTTCCCAATACCAGTGAATCCAGCCCTCGAGGCGCTCGGCGGCAGCGATCAGGTCGGCGTGCATGTCCAGGACGCGGGCAGATTCGGCGAGCGCCAGCAGAACGAAAGCGGCGTCGTAGAGATCGCGCCGGTCGTCGATTGGCGATCCATCTGGCCCTAAGAGGTGGCGTGTGCCGCCGTCCGGACGCAGCGCCCGCGTCAGCAGCACTTCAAGGCCAGCGCCGACTGCGCTGCGCCAGGGGCCCGGCCAGCCAAGCCGGCCGGCGATGGCGTAGACGACGGTCTGGCGCGCTTGCACGCGCATGCGGCGCGGCTCCGGCGCAGTCGCGCCGCCGTCGAGGGCGATGCGTTCGTGAAAACAGCGCGCATCGGCGTCGTAGCCGGCCTCCCACCAGATCGGCAGCGCGTGTTCGAAGAGCCAGCTGCGCGCTTGCTGGGCGGCGTGTTTCAGCTCTTCAGTCACGCCCGCGCCCCTGTGGCGCCTGTCGCACTAGCGCAAGCGCGGCCCGGCTTGATACAGCCGCACCGGGCGCGGGGGGGCGGCGCCGGAGAGAGTCGTGAGCGCATCGACAGATCCTGTGCTGGTCACGGGCGGGTCGGGATTCGTCGCCGCCGCTTTGATAGCGGCCCTGGCGCCGAGAGGGAACGTGCGCGTTTCGCAACGCCAGACCGCCGCCGCCGCACATGAGATCGTGGTCGGCGAGATGGGCAGGGGCGCCGACTGGCGCCGCGCGCTCGAGGGCGTGCATACCGTCGTGCACCTCGCCGGACCGGCCCATGCCGCTTTGCCTGAGGACGCGATTCGCCGCGGCATCGTCGAGGGTGCGCGGGAGCTTGTGGATCAGGCGGCCGCGGCGGGCGTGCAGCGCATGGTCTTCATCAGCTCGATCAAGGCGTGCGCGGAGAAAACCGAAGGCAAGGCGCTGAGCGAGGACGATGCGCCCCGGCCGAAGGATGCTTACGGCCGCGCCAAGCTGGACGCCGAGCGCATCGTGCTGGAGCGCGCCGCGCTGGCGCCGGTGGTGCTGCGCCCGCCGCTTGTCTATGCGGCCAACGCCAAAGGTAATTTCGGCAAGCTGCTGCGCTGGCTCGATAGCGGCGCGCCGCTGCCGCTCGCCGGCATCGAAAACCGGCGCAGCCTGATCTCGCTATCCTCGCTCGTGGAGGCGATTGACGCCGTGCTGGCCCGGGACGGCGCGACCGGGGTCTTTCATCTTGCCGATGAACCGGCGGTGTCGATTGGCGAAATGGCGGCGCTGCTGCGACAGGGGATGGGCCGGCCGGCGCGGCTGTTCGCGTTGCCGGGGTTTGGCGCGCTCGGACCAGCGCCGCTGGTGCGCAGCCTCGAAGTCGACGCCAGCCGCTTCCGGGCCGCCTATGCATCGGCCGGGACCGATATACGCGAAGGCCTCATCGCCTGCGGGCGAGCATGGCGAGCACGCACTTGAGCAAGCCCAAGCTTCTGTTTTTCGCGACTGAGGACTGGTTCGTTCGATCGCATTTCATGCCGCTGGTCAGACGCGCGCAGGCGGAGGGATTCGACGTTGCGGTGCTGGCGCGCGCGTCGGGTGCGCTCGGAGGCGATGTCCGCGTTATCGAGGCGCCGTTCCCACGCGGGTCGATGCGGCCTTGGGATCTTGCCGGACAGATCGCGCATTTGCGCGGCGTGCTGGACAGTGAGCGCCCGGACATTGTCCATGCAATTGCGCTGAAGCCGATGGCCCTGCTGGCGCAAGCGGGTTGGCGCGAGGGGGGGCAGGTGTTTGCGCTCACCGGGCGTGGTTATCTCGGCGTACGCCGCACGCCATGGACCGGGATGGTGAACCATCGGCTGCGCGGCGCCATGCGCCGCGCGCTGCTGCGGCCACGCACGCTGCTGCTGGTCGAAAACGCCGATGACCGCGACTGGCTCAGCGTAAGCGGCGATCTCGACGACACGACTTTGCTGATGCCGGGGGCCGGCGTCGATCCAGCGGCATACGCGCCGGCGCCTGAACCGCCCGAACCGCCAATCGTCGTCGGCATCGTCGCGCGCTTGATCTGGACCAAGGGGATCGATCTTGCGGTCGAGGCGGTGCAGCGCTTGCGCGCGCAAGGCGAAAACATCGTGCTGCGCATTGCCGGCGATGTCGATCCGGAAAGCCCCGAAGCGGTGTCCGCCAATGACCTCGCGCGCTGGCGCAGTCTGGATGGCGTGGACCTGCTCGGCCGCATTGACGATGTGAGCGGATTCTGGGCCGGTGCGCACATTGCGTGCCTGCCCTCGCGCGGCGGTGAGGGGCTGCCCCGTTCGCTGCTGGAGGCGGCGGCCTGTGCGCGCCCGATCGTCACCAGCGACGCGCCGGGGTGTCGCGATTTTGTGACGGAGAGCACGGGCGTCGTTGTTCCGCGCAACGACGCAGCGGCCTTGGCGAAGGCGCTGCAGCGGCTCGCGCACGACGCAGGACGGCGCGCGGCCATGGGCGCGTCGGCGCGCGCGAGGGTTGTCAGCGGCTACAGCGAAGCACATGCCGCAGACGTCGCTGCGCAGGCCTGGCGGCGCTTGAGGCGGGCGTGAGCGGCACGCAGAAGGCGTGGATCGAACGCCTGGAACTGGTGCTGCCGGTGTGCAATAGGGACGCGAGGCTGCGGTGAGCGAGATCGTCTATTCCTTACGCGGCAAACGCGTGTTCGTTGCCGGCGAGCGCGGCATGGCCGGCAAGGCTTTGGTGCGCCGGCTGGAGCGTACAGAGTGCACGCTGCTCTCGGCGCCGCGCGCGGCGCTCGATCTGGAGAACGAAGCGTCGACGGCGGCATGGTTTGCGGCCAACACGCCGCACGCGGTGTTCTTGGCCGCCGCCAAGGTCGGCGGCATTCACGCCAACGCGACGCTGCCGGTCGATTTCCTCGAGCGCAACTTGCGCATCGCCGCCAACACCATCCGCGCAGCGCACGATACGGGCGTCGAAAAGCTGCTGTTTTTGGGTTCGTCCTGCATCTATCCGCGCGAAGCGGCGCAGCCGATGCGGGAGGATGCGCTGCTTACCGGGCCGCTGGAACCCACTAATGAATGGTACGCGATCGCCAAGATCGCGGGCATCAAGCTGTGCCAGGCCTATCGTCAACAATACGGCAATGACTTCATTTCGGTGATGCCGACCAATCTCTATGGTCCGGGCGACAATTACCATCCCGAGTACAGCCACGTGCCGGCGGCGCTGATCCGGCGCTTCCACGAAGCCAAAGAAGCCGGCGCGCCGGAGGTGGAGGTGTGGGGCAGCGGCAGGCCGCGGCGCGAGTTCATGCACGTCGACGACATGGCCGACGCCTGCGTGTTCGTGATGGAGCGCTATTCGGGCGACGAGATCGTCAATATCGGCGTCGGCGCCGACGTAACGATCGCCGAGTTCGCGCAGGTCGTGGCCGAGGTCGTGGAGTATAAGGGGCGATTGGCCTTCAACACCTCGCGTCCCGACGGCATGGCGCGCAAGCTGCTCGACGTCAGCAAGCTCGCAGCGCTGGGCTGGCGCGCTCGCATCCCTCTGCGCGAGGGCCTGCGCGACGCCTACGAAAGCTTTCTACGAGGCGACATGCGCGCGACCTAATCCCTGCAGGGTTGTATCCCTCACCAGGCGTGCGGCCTGGAGGCAAGGCTCTTGCTCCGGGCGCCGGGGCGGAGCATCAATCGCGGTCACGTGGAGTTTTTTGCCGATGGACACCCCTCTGTTCAGGCTGCAGCCGCTTGAGCCCGATCGAATTCGAGAAGGCGTCGCCGAACTCGACGAGAAAACGGGGTGGTATCAGAACATCCATCTCGGATACGGCATCCAGACCAAGACCCGCCAGCTGTTCGGCGAAGAGATCGATCATCCGCGTCAGCGCTGGGAATCCATCGAGCCGGGGTTTCCGGCGAGCTTTGTCGGCAAGAGCGTGCTGGACACCGGCTGCAACGCCGGCTTTTTCGGATTTGTCGCGGCGCAGCGGGGCGCTGCACGGCTGGTGGGCATCGACGGCAGCCCAAAGTATGTCGAGCAGGCGAAGTTCTGCGCCCAAGCGATCGGGCTCGACGCCGAGTATCACGTCGCCGCCGTCAATGACATCGCCAAGTTCGGCCAGTTCGACATCACTCTGTGCATCGGCCTGCTTTATCACGTGCGCGACATTCTCGGCGCCATCGAAGCCATTGCCAAAGTGACCAAGGAAATGGCGATCGTCGAAAGCGCAATCCATCGCGAGCATGAAGACCTGCCGATTTGCTTCACCCCGCCGAAAGGGCACCGGCTGCCCGGCTCGTGGCATCCGACCATGACCTGGCTTCGCGTGGCGTTCGAGCGGTACGGGTTCACGCGTTTTGAAGATGTGTTCGTTCGCGGCGGGCGCGGCGGCCTGCTCGCCTTCAAGTGAAAGTCGCTGCAAGTTGAAGAAGCGAACCGCGCTCATCACCGGCGTCACCGGCCAGGACGGCGCCTATCTGGCTGAGCTGCTGCTGG
>CAZHWA010000024.1:0-11872 GCA_964536175.1 uncultured Terricaulis sp.
GCCGCCGAATCGCAATGGGTGCACAAGGAAGCCGAACACGCGCTGACGCGCCGGCGCCGGCACAGCGGCAAGCCTGAGATCACCGTGCAAATGCTGGATGGGCCGCCTTGGGCCCCGCACCCGCCCGAACTCGACGCCATCAATTTCGACGATTTCGTCCGCGCCGCGATCGTTGGCTATGCGCGCGGCGATGGAAGCTGATCCGATATGAGCGGCGTAACCGGCATGCTAGGAGCAGTGCTGATGACGGCTCAATTCAACGCCTCTCTGCCGCCGGCGCCGGCCTGGCATGGCGCCAGTGAGAGTTTGATTGTCGCCAGCGATCACCCCTGGATCACGCCGGCCGAAGCCAACGGCTTCACCAACACGCCAAACTATGCCGAAACACGCGACTGGCTCGAACGGCTGGCGGGCGCCTCGCCGCTCGTGCGCATCGAAACCTTCGGCCGCTCCGCACAGGGACGCGCGTTGCTCGCGGTGTTTGTCGCACCCAACGAAGGCGAACTCGATCCACACAAGCCCACGCTGCTGTTGCAGGCCGGCATCCATCCCGGCGAGATCGACGGCAAGGACGCCGGCATGATGTTGCTCCGCGACATCGCCTTCGGCGAACGCCGCGCGCTCATCGAGCGCGTCAACCTGGTCTTTGTGCCGATCTTCAATGTCGATGGGCACGAACGCGCCGGCCCGCACAATCGTCCCAACCAGCGCGGACCCGACAATCAGGGCTGGCGCAACACGGCGCAGAACCTCAACCTCAATCGCGACTATACAAAGCTCGATGCGCCGGAAATGCGCGCCATGATCGCGCTGATCCAGGCCGTCGACCCCGATCTTTATCTCGACATCCACGTCACCGACGGCATGGATTATCAGTACGACATCACCTACGGCTTCATGGGCCGCGACGGCTCTTACGCCGCCTCGCCCAATATCGGCCGCTGGCTCGACACGCATTACCGGCCGGCGGTCGACGCAGCGCTCAGCCGCGCCGGCCACATCCCGGGCGATCTCGTCTTCGCCAACAACGACCGCGCGCTCGACGAAGGGCTGGCCGCGTTCACGTTCAGTCCGCGCTTTTCGCAGGCCTACGGCGACATGATCGGACGTGCGGCCGTGCTGTTCGAGAACCATTCGCTGAAGCCCTATCGCCAGCGGGTGCTCGGCACATACGTTGCGATCGAACAGAGCCTGCGCCTGCTCGCAGAGCACGGCGCCGAGCTGCGCCGCGCCGCCGCACGCGACGCCGGAGAGCGTCCGCGCACGCTGCCCGTGGGCTGGCGCCAAAGCGAGGCGCCGGTGACCGAGCGCGCGTTCCTGCCGATCGCGCGCGAAAGTTATCGCTCGCCCGCATCCGGCGCGGAAGAGACGCGCTGGCTGGGCCGGGCTGGGGCGGCCATACGCGTGCCGCAATACGGTCAGCAATCCACAATCGCGCTCCAGCGGCCGCGCGCCTATTGGGTGCCGGCGACCAAACCGCAGGTGATCGACGTGTTGCGTCTGCACGGCGTGGAGTTCGAAACGATCGCCGAGCCGCGTACCGTCGATGTCGAAATGCTGCGCCTGCCGCAAGCGCGAGCCGCCGCCGCGCCATTCGAGGGCCGCACCCGCGTCGCCGCCGGCGAACCGCAGCGCGTGCGCCGCCAGGAGTGGATGCCGCCCGGCTCGGTCCGCGTGCCGGCCGACCAGCCGCTCGGCAATCTCGCCATGATCCTGCTGGAGCCGCAAAGCGAAGACTCGCTGTTTGCCTGGGGTTTCTTCAACGAGATCCTTTCGCGCGTGGAGTATCTCGAAGCTTACGCGTTGGCGCCACTCGCAGACGAGATGCTGGCAAGCGATGCGGAATTGCGCGCGGCGTTCGAAGCGCGACTTGCCGCCGATCCGGCCTTCGCCGCCGATCCCGACGCGCGCCTGGCCTGGTTCTACGAGCGTTCGCCCTATTACGATCAGCGCTATCTGCTCTATCCGGTCGGCATCGAACGCTGAGCCAGCGCCGCCAGTGCGATATCGAAAATGGACGTCATCGCCCCCATCTCACGCACGCCCTTCCGGCGCCAGGCTGACAATGCTAGGTCGCCGCTTCGCCTCGCCTTCGATGGCGCGAGGGCGCGTAGCTCAATGGTTAGAGCCGGCCGCTCATAACGGTCTGGTTGCAGGTTCGAGTCCTGCCGCGCCCACCACGTCGATTTCCTTTGATTGCCTGTTGGTGTCCCGGCATATCTATTTGCGTATCCAGGAGCGTGCAGGCGTCATGTTCAAGCAAGGCAGAATAATCTTCGCAGCTGCGCTGGCGGCGCTTTGTGCGGCCTGTGCGACAGCGACTTCCCCAGTGGCGACCCTGTCGGCCAACAGTGAGATCGTGCTGATCGGCGCAGATGAAACGATATCTATTGGACAGGATTGGCTCGCCGGCGCGTCTCGCCAATCGGTGACGATGAGCATGCACGGTCAGGAACACCGCTTTGAGGGCGTACCGCTAGTCCATCTCTTGGATTTGGCTGGAGCGCCCACCGGCCCAGCTCTGCGCGGAGAGGCGCTGAGCACAATAGTGCTTATAACGGCGCGAGATGGCTACCAGGTCGTGCTGAGCCTCGGCGAGGCCGATCCTGCGCTTAGCGGTCGCACGATTGTCGTCGCCGACGCCAAGGACGGTGCGCCGCTTTCAGGTGAAGAAGGCCCCTACTGGCTTATCGTTGTCGGTGACCGTCGCGCGGCGCGCTCGGCGCGGATGATCGAGCGCATCGAAATCAGAACGGTCGAGTAAGATCAGTTACGCAATCTCAGGGACAGGTAGAAATTGCGGCCTTGCTCAGGCAGGCCATCCGCCAGCTGGTAGTCTACATCGGTGATGTTGCGCGCGCCGAACAGCACATCGGCTTGCTCCGTGACCTGCCAGCTCAGCGCCGCGTTGAAGAGCGTGTAATCGCCGGTCTCATAATAGGCGAGCGGGCTCGCCGCCGTCGCCGTCCAGCGGTCCGAGGCGATCTCGACGCTCGGCGTGAACGTCAACGCATCGGCGATGGCCCAATCGGCATAAGCAAAGAATTTGTGCGTCGGTACGCCTTCGGGCTCGATCGGCGGCGTGGTGGGCGCTTCGTAGTCGCGCTCAATATGGGTGTAGTTGCCGCCGAGCGTCAGATTTTCCGTCGCTTCCCAAGTTAGCGTGAGTTCGCCGCCATAATATTGGGCCGAGGCAAGGTTGCGCGTCTGCCCTTGCACGCCGATGGGCGCCCCGAAATCGACATTCACCTGAACCAGCGCATCGTCGATATCGCTGTAGAACAGCGCGCCTTCCAAGCGGAGGCCTTCAATGAGGTCGGTGTCCAGGCCGATCTCATAATTGGTCGCCCGTTCCGGCCCGATGTCGGGATTGGGAATGACCGAGCCGAAGCGCGAGCTGAAGCGCTCGAACAGTGTCGGAAAGCGCGTCCGCGAGGAAACGCTGCCATAGAGACGCGCGTCTGGACCGAGACTGTAGCTCAAGGCCGTCTGCCAGTTGAACGAGTCCATATTGACGAGCGGATAGCCGAACTCGGTCAACACCACGGCGCCGGCGACAACTGCGCTGTTGACCTCTTCGGCGCGGCGCAGATCCGTCCAGTCATAAGAGACGCCGGCAATCCAATCCAAGCGCTCGCCGAAACTGTGCGTGTTCTCCAGCGCCAGAGAATAAGTGTCTTCCTCCGTCGTCTGCCAGGGCTCATCGAAGCGCAGCGCGCCCGGATTGGCGAAGCCCGGCGCATTGCGCTCGCGGTGCTCGTCGCGGCGGAAGTGGAAGGCTGTGCGCAGCGTGTTGTCGCCGCCCCATTGGGTGGAAAGCTGCACATTGCCGCCAAAAGCGGTGTCGTCGTAATAGGAATTGAACGCGCGCGGCAGCGATTGCGTCGTCTGCGCCGCATCGTCGAAGCTCCGCAGCAGATTCTCGAACGAATTGACATAGAGCCGCGAGCGCAGAATCGTATTCTCGCCAAGGCGGGTGGTCGAGAGGAAATAGAGGCTGTTCAAATCCCAGTACGGCCAATCCCAGTAGCGTTGCTGGCCGATCGGCAGCGTCGTGTGATAGGGCGCGTTCTTCTCGCCGGACTGGCTGAGATAGCTGATTGCGTATTCGTCGGTGGCGTTGGGCGTCCAGCCAAAGCGAACGTTGTAGCGATAATCCTCGCTGCCGGAATTTATGCGCTCGCCGCCATCCTCGATCGCGGTCGGCGTGAAATCGTCCGACATCGACCAATGATCGTGCTCGGTCCAGGCGCCGCTGATCTGGGCATAGAAGCGATCGTGCCGCGTGCCGAGCCGGCCCGACACGGACTGACCGTTCTGCGTCCCATCGCCGTCGAAGAAGGCCGATCCGACCACATCCCACTCGAACGGCTGGTCAGGCCGCCGCGTCACCAGATTGACGGCGCCGCCCAAGCCGCCCGGTCCGTCCAGAACTGACACGTAGCCCTTCGAAACTTGAATCGATGCCAAGTCCGCGGTGAGGAAGCGGCCGAAATCGATGCGGTTGTCCGCCGGCAAGAACACGCGCACGCCGTCAATCGACAACGTGGTCTGATAGCGGTCGAAGCCGCGAATATAGATGACGCGCTCGTTGCGCCGAGCACCGGCGGCGCCGCCGAGGGTGGCCGCATTGGCGCCGGGAATGGCGTTGAGCGCATCGTCGACGCTCTGCCGGTTTTGCGTGCGTAGCTCCTCCTGGCCGATCTCGGCGCCGCCGAGCATCGCCCCGTCGCGCGCCCGCGCCGTGACCACGATCTCGCCTAACGCGAAGGCGTCTTCTGCCTGGTCGGTCTGCGCCAGCGCCGCGCCCGGCAGACCGATCACGCCCGCCACCAGCGCGGCGCGCCCCCACTTTGCTCCCATGCCGTTGCCCGATCTGTGCGTTATGTTCGTCCGTATATAGCGGCGAACCAAGCATCCCGTTTGAGCGATGTCAAACGGCGATCAAATCAAACGCGCTTCAGGAACCCCGCCAAATGTCCGGCGGCGGTGCGCTCAAGTTCGGCCTGGAGCTTGCGATAGAGCGTAAGAACTTGCCGGCCTTCTTCGGTCACGCGCGCGCCACCGCCGCCGGCGCCGCCCGTAATCGCCTCCACCAGCGGCTTCTTGAACGCAACATTCATCGCATCGACCAACATCCAGGCGCGCCGATAGCTCATCGACATGCGCTTGGCTGCTGCCGAGATCGATCCTGTTTCTTCAATCAGATCGAGCAGGTCGGCCTTACCCGGCCCCATCGCGATCACGTCGCCCAGCATAAGACGGGGTTTCAGTTCGAGTTTGACTTGCTTCATTGCGCTCGTGCACCTTCCGCCGATTGAGCGCATTGAAGCATGGACGTGCGCGCATTTCGAGGGATGCATGCCGACAGCGCTCGAACTGCAAGTCCTAGGCACCAGCTTCGCCGTCGCCGTGCGCGCCGTCGTGTTCGCGCTGCCGTTCGCGATTGCCTGCGCCTACGTCTTGTCGCGGCCGCGCTTTCCCGGACGCACCGTGATCGACGTGCTGGCGCACATGCCGCTGGTGCTGCCGCCGGTGTTGATCGGCTTTCTCTTGCTGCTCGCGTTCGGGCGGCGCAGCCCGGTCGGCGCCTGGCTCGAACAGACGTTCGGCCTGCAGTTGGCGTTCACCACCGAGGGCGCTGCGCTGGCCACCGCGATCATGACGTTTCCGCTGATGGTGCGGGCTATGCGGCTTTCGTTCGAGGCGACCGATGCGCGCTTGCTCGAGGCAGCGGCGCTGTTGCGCGCCCCGCCCTCCGATCGGTTCTGGTCGATCGCCTTGCCGCTGGCCGCGCCGGGCATCCTCGCGGGCGCTGCGACCGCGTTCGCCGCCGGGCTCGGACAATTCGGCGCGGTCATCACCTTCGCCTCCAACGTGCCCGGCGAAACCCAGACGCTGCCGCTCGCCATTTACAGCGCCATGCAGGCGCCCGGCGGCGAAGAGCGCGCCATGCGGCTGGCGATCTATTCGTTGGTCCTTGCTCTGCTGGGTCTCGGCCTCGCGGAAGCGTTGCAGCGCTGGGCGCGGCGGCGGCTCGATCTATGAGTGTGCTCGCAGCGCATGCAGTGTTGCGGCGCGGCGCGTTTGCGCTGAACGCAAGACTTGACGCCCCGCTCGACGGTGTGACCGCGCTGTTCGGGCCTTCCGGCGCCGGCAAGTCGCTACTGCTGGCCGCCATCGCCGGGCTCGTGCGCATCGAGGCCGGCGAGATCGCCATGAACGGGCGCCGTCTCGCCGGACCCGGCCTGCACGTTCCGCCGCACGAACGCGGCATTGGCCTCATTTTCCAGGACTCGCGCCTGTTTCCGCATCTGACCGTGCGCGGCAATTTGGAGTACGCGGCACGCCGCGCGCCGCCCGGCCGCGCGCCGCTCACACTGGACAGCGCCGCCGAGCGCTTGGATGTCGCCGCGCTCCTCGACCGCCCGGTGCGCAATCTCTCCGGCGGCGAGCGCAGCCGCGTTGCGCTGGCGCGCGCGCTTTTGTCAGCGCCGGAATTTCTGCTGCTCGACGAGCCGTTCGCCGCGCTCGACGGCGCACGCCGCCATGCCTTTCTCGATCTTCTCGGCGACATCCACAAACGCATTGCCCTGCCCATGCTGGTGGTCACGCACCAAGTCGAGGACGTCGCACGCATCGCCACCCACCTCGTGGCGCTGCAAGGCGGCGCCGTCATCGCCGACGGCCCGCTTACGCTTGCCTCAGCATCGGCGCCGTTTCAAACGCTCCTGTCGCAGCGCGACACTGGCGTTGCTCTGCCCTTGGCGGCACTGCATGGCCAAACCGGCGCACGCGGGGCGGCCTGGGTGCGCGCGGACGTCGTGCTGGTGGCGAACAAACCCCCGGACGGGCTATCGGCGCGCAATGTATGGCGCGGCCGCATCGCCGCGATCGATATTGAACCGGCCGCGCGGTTACTGCGGGTCGACACCGAACTTGGCCCGGTACTGGCGCGCATCACCGTCGAAGCGGCCGACGAGCTTGAGTTGACGATCGGATCGCCGGTATGGGCGATCCTGAAGACACACGCCGTCTAGACGGAGCCGCCTTCGTGCACACCCGCCGCTTGCTCCTCGCCGGCGCGCTCGCCGCGCTATGTGCGACGACAGCCTGCTCCGAACCGGCTGCGCCTGGCGAACCGCCCGTTCGCGTGTTCGCCGCCGCCAGCCTGATCGACGCATTGAGCGAGGTCGGCGCAGCCTATGCCGCACACGGCCATGCGGCGCCGATCTTCAATTTCGCCGCGAGCTCGACGCTGGCGCGCCAGATCGAACAGGGCGCGGACGCCGACATCGTGATCTCGGCGGACGAAGCCTGGATGGATTATCTCGCCGAACGCGCGCTGATCGAGACAGACAGCCGAACACCGCTTCTCGCCAATCGCCTCGTGCTGATCGCGCCTGCCGACCGCCCGATTTCGCTGGTCATCGCTCCGGGTTTTCCATTGCGCGAGGCGCTGGCTGGCGGACGGCTCGCCATGGCCGATCCCGAGAGCGTGCCCGCCGGCCGCTATGGCCGCGCCGCCCTGGACTCGCTAGGCGTCTGGAGCGCCGTCGCCGATTCGATCGCACGCGCCGAGGACGTGCGCGCCGCACTGCGTCTGGTCGAAAACGGCGAGGCGGCCGCAGGCATCGTCTATCTGACCGACGCGCGCGCCGCTGGCGATCGCGTGCGCATCGTCGGCGAATTTCCATCGGACAGCCACCCTGTCATCTCCTATCCTGTCGCCATCGTGCACGGACGGCGCGGTGAGGCGGCAGCCGCATTCTATGCATTTCTCAGCTCAGCCGAATCGCAGGAGATCTTCCAGCGCCACGGATTTGAGCCAGGCCGTCGCTAAGGGAAGAGCCGTCAAGGGAATCAGCGCGCGCAATTAGGCGCCAGGCAAGGTTGCCGCGGTGACAAAGGGACAAACCACCGCGCACATCTGCATCGACATCGGCGACGACATGCGCGCGATCGTCAGGACTTTGGACGTGATGAGCGCGAAATGACGCAACGCGGCCTGCGGCGTTTTGGAGCCGCTAACCGCGGGGAACCATTGCGAGCGAGCGTTCACAACGCTGTGCGACTGGGCGGGCTCTCACATCTGGCCAGTTACGCGCCCTATGCCTTGGCGCGGCCGCGGGCTATGTTAACGCTCAAGCGAATTGGAGATCGGCATGTTCTGGGTCGGCATTCTGGTGATGGTGTTTATCGTCGTCGGCGGCTCGGTGTTGGCTGGCGTGATGCTCTCGCGTCCGCGCGCGCCGCGGCAAAACAGCCGCCGGCATCAGCAGATGATTGGCCTCAAGGCGTCGGGCGCCCTGCGTCACCGCAAATCCAACCGGCCATAGCCGATGGCGGAAGTCCAGCGCGCCCCACTGCCTGACGACAAGCGCGAGCGTTACGCAGCGCTGCGCGCCGAGATCGCCGCCGTCGTCGCCGGCGAACCCAATCGCATCGCACGGTTCGCCAGCGCCGCCTCGCTGCTCGCCGAGGCGTTCCCTGACCGCTTCTTCTGGACCGGGTTCTATCTGGTCGACCCGGACAGGCCGCGCGAGCTGGTGATCGGGCCATATCAGGGCGCGCTTGGCTGCCTGCGCATTCCGTTCGACAAGGGCGTCTGCGGCGCCTGCGCCAGCCAGCGCGAGAGCATTATCGTGCCGGACGTGAACGCCTTCCCCGGCCACATCGCTTGCGATAGCCGCTCCAACTCGGAAATCGTCACGCCGGTGTTCGACTCGCGCGGCGAGCTGGTCGCCGTGCTGGACGTCGATTCCACCCAATTCAACGCGTTCGATGCGATCGACGAAGCCGGTCTGCGCGCCATCTGCGCCGACCTTCTGACAGTAGGCTAACCGGACATCAGCGGCAGGCGCGCCGCGCGCTCACGCGCTCTTATGGCGCGGGCGCCGGCGTTGGCGGCGCGCTCGGCGCCGTCGGCGGCGACGCAAGTTCAGCGCCGCCCTCGCCATCGTCGATGCGCTGCGCCGCCGGCTGGGGCGCCGGCGCCGGGCGGCGCGCAAAGGCCGAAAGCCCCGGCGCCACCGCAGCGCCGTCATGGACAGTCATCTCAGCGCCGTCGAACGCTGCACCGACCGGTTCGATCCGCCCGCCCAGGCAATTGCCGAGGAAATGCTCGAGCACGGCGTAATAGGCCAGCCGGTTCTGCGGCCGCAGCAGCTGCGCGCCTTCCTCGGGAAACACAATCGAAGAAAGCTCGATGCGTCGCGCGCGTAGCGACTGCGCAATCTGATCGAACTCCGCGCGTGAGACGTGCGGGTCGCGTCCGCCGATCGCCAGCAATAGCGGCCGGCGCATCTGCGCTGCGCGCAGGGCCGGCGAGCGCTCACGCAACATGGATCGTCCTTCCGCGGTCCTGACATCGCCGATCCGCAAGAGCCACTCTTCCCGCAGCCGATCGGGCGCGCCGCCGACCAGCGAGGTGAGATTGCCCGGCCCGCCGTAAGCGGCTGCACAGCGGAAATAGTCCGGTGCAAAGGCAAGTCCGGCGAGCGCGGCATAGCCGCCATATCCGGCGCCGACGATGGCGATGCGGTCGTGCTGGGCGACGCCGTTCTCGACTGCCCATTGCGCGGCATCCAGCAGATCGTCCTGCATGCGCCCGCCCCATTGCCCATTGCCGGCATTAAGGAAGGCTTTGCCGAAGCCGGTGGATCCGCGGAAGTTGACGCTCAACACCGCATAGCCTCGGTTGGCCAACCACTGGTGCAGCGCACTGAAGCCGTAGGAATCGCGCGCCCATGGGCCATCGTGCGGGGCCAGCACCAGCGGGGCCGGCGCCTCTGGACGTGCGTCGGCATTCGCATCCGAGCCGATCGGCAGCGTCAGATAAGAGACGAGCGTAAGACCGTCGCGCGCTTCGATCTCGATCGGCGTCATCGGCTGCAGCGCCGCCTGGTCCAGCGCCGGCCGGTGCCGGAACAGCTGCGTCAGACGCCGGTTTGCCGCGTCGCCCCGCTCGTAGAGATAGGTGCGCGCAGGCGTGGTCGGCCCCTCCTCGACGACAATCCACCGTGCATCGTCGGCGCTGCGCGAGGTCACGGTGAAATCGCCGGTGAGCTGGCGGTCGAGGAATTCGAGATCGGCTTGCGCATCCGGATCGATCGCGCGCCATTCGCGCCGCAAATACTCCGCCGCAAACGCCTCCGGCGCATGTGTCAGCGGATCGATCCAGACATCCACGACATCTGCGCGCGCGCTTTCGCCGAGTACGGTTTTCGCCGCCGTATAGGAGTCGACCCGCACCAGCGCCGCGCGATCGCGCCCCGTCGAATCCAGCATCAGAAAGGTCTGCCCGTCGCCTTCAACGGCGATCGGCTGCGAGGCCGGCGCGTCTTCGAACGGAATGGTCAGCAGGCTGTACCATCTGCCGCTGGCGTCGCGCGCAAACACCTCCTCGCTGCCGTCGGCCAGCGATTTCACGCCAAGACGCAGGCGATTGTCCTTATCCAGCACGAAGTGCGAGAAGCCGCGCACGGCGCCGCTGTTGACATTGCGCTGTAGGACCGTGCGCCGGCCGCTCTCGATTTCAATGCGAACGAGGTCAGGCCAGTTGGGATCGCGCTGGTTGAGCGTGACGACCAGCCCGCCCGGGTCTGACGCGCTGAGCCCGACAATTTCCGCGTGCGCGCCCTGCGGCGTCAGTGCGCGTGGCGCGCTCGCCGCGTTCGCATCCACGGCGTAGAGACGCGCAGCGCCGTTTTGACCTTCAGCGAGCGCATAAATGAGCGTGGTGTTGTCGTAGGCCCAGGCGAACGAGCGCACGCCAAGGCCCCGGTCGTCCGTCACCGGCCGGGCATCGTCCATCGCCGCGATGGACACGACCCAAAGGTTGGTCACGCCCTCCCGCGGGGCGAGAAATGCGATCTGATCGCCGCGCGGCGCGAGCTGGGCGCCATGCCGGGCCGGCTCGCCGAACAGGTCGGCGCGGGCGATCTGCGGCGGGGGGGCTGGCGCGGGCATGGGCGCGTGCGCGCCCGGCCGATCGCAGGCAGCCATCACCCCCGCGAGCCACAGGGCGGCGGCCGCCCTGGCCCAATGCCTGATCCATCGTGCGCGCACCACCAAACCTTACAGGGCCGTCATCCCTCGGCCAACGTCCATGGCTGACAGCAAGTTCACCTTTACGGCAGGTGTGGGGCAGGCGCTGCGCCCTTTCCCCGGGCGTTTTGACACCCCCGGCGGCGCACCCTATTTCACTGCCGCTTTGGCCCACACGACTCGCTCTTTGTCCGCCACCGGCGCGCTCATCCTCGCCGATGGAGCCGTTTTCCTGGGCGAAGGCTTGGGCGCGGTCGGCGCGGCCGAGGGCGAGGTCTGCTTCAACACGGCCATGACCGGCTACCAGGAGGTCCTGACCGATCCCTCCTACGCCGCCCAGATCGTCGCCTTTACCTTTCCCCACATCGGCAATGTCGGAACCAACAATGAGGACGTCGAGCAATCCTCGCCGGCCGCCGCCGCGGCGGTCCGCGGCGCCATTTTCCGCGCTCGCCCGACCGAGCACTCCAATTGGCGCGCCGAGGAGGATCTGCACTCCTGGTTGAAGAAGCGCGGCGTCATTGCTCTGGCCGGCCTCGACACGCGCGCGCTGACAAAGCGCATCCGCGAACGCGGCGTGCCGAACGGCGTCATCGCCCACGCGCCAGACGGCAAGCTCGACCTCGAGGCGCTGCATGCGCGCGCGAAGAACTGGCCAGGCCTTGAAGGCCTCGACCTCGCCAAGGACGTCACGACGGCGCAGAGTTACGTTGTCAGCGAAAGCCGCTGGCGCTGGCCGGACGGCGTCAGCGACGTGAAACAGCCGCGCTTCACCGTCGTCGTCATCGACTATGGCGTGAAGCGCAACATCCTGCGCGCGCTC
>CAZHWA010000025.1:0-11723 GCA_964536175.1 uncultured Terricaulis sp.
CGCAGCGGCCGGCGCCGACCCCTCGCTGCGCGCCGAGCTGTTTTCCCAAGCCGGCAACGCTTGGCTGCTCGCGCGCGAACCGGGTCAGGCGCGCAGCGCCTTCAGCCGCGCCATCTCGACCATGGCGCCCGGGGCCGAACGTTTGCCGGACCTCTATATCGATCGCGCCCGCGCCTACGCGATGGAGGGCGACTTCCGCCTCGCCGAGGAGGATCTTTCCCGAGCGCTCGATCAACGTCCCGACGACCCGCTGGCGCTGCGGCTGCGGGCTTCGGCACGCATGCATCAAAGCGCATTTGCACTGGCCGAAGCCGATGCGCGTCAGGCGCTCGCGCTCTCAGCCGAAGAACAGGACCGTGTCGAGGCGGCGCTGGTGCTCGGACATGTGCGGGAGAGCATTCGCACCGGCGCGCCAGTCGAAGAACAATAGCGCAGCGCGCGAGCGGCGCTAGTCTTGCGCGGTCGCGATCTGGCGGAGATTCCAACTGCCGGTGCTGATGTTGTCGATGCGCCAGCCGCCGCCTTCCCAGACCAAGTCGTATCTGACGACCTTGGGGTCGCCGAAATTGGTGAACTCCGCCCGTACGCCGGCATTGGCGTCCTGCACCATGAAAACAGGCGAGACGATGAGGTTGGCGAGTTCATCAGTCCTGGGCGTCGACCACAGGATCGAAATCGAGGATCGGCTCATTGCGCGCAGCGGCGCGCGCCGTCATGGCGTCGAGCTCGCCGCGCAAGCGCGCTGACCAGGGCAGAGCGCGCAACTCCGGAATAGCCGCATCTTGCGATAAATAGGGCTGATAAAGCGCCCGAATTGTCTCAGCAGGATCGACCCGCGGCGGCGCCGCCGGTGCTGGCGCGCCCGATACGCTTTCACCCGCCTCCTCCGGCTGACGCGAGCACGCGGCCGCCATTCCGGCGACAACGCCGAGGATGATTGCCCGACGATGCATGAGCGCCTCCCCCATCTGGAGCAGCGTTCGGCAATTCTACGCCTCACGTCAATGCCTAGCTGGGCAGCGTCTTACCGAAGCGTTCGGCGGCGCGGCGGCGCGCCTTTTCCGCCTCGACGTCCCTATCGCGCGGCGGCGCGTTGGTTTCGAGGGAGTCGATCAGGCGGCGCGCTACAGCGAACACGTCGTCTACAGCTGTGTCGAACGCCGCGGCGTTCGCTTTCGACGGCGCATTGAAACCCGAAAGCTTGCGCACGAATTGCAGCGAGGCTGCGCGGATCTCCTCATCCGTCGCCGGCGGGTCGAAGTTGAACAGCGTTTTGATGTTGCGGCACATGCCGCAAGTCTAGCCAACCCCTTCTCTCACCGCCAGCGACGGGAGTGTTGCACCGTTTGCTATTTTCTCCCGCCAGAGTGTCGCGAAGGCTGCTTCGCGACGGGTGGGGAGGCGGCGGGGAACCGGCAAACACAAGCGTCATCACATACCCCTCCCCTCCCGGGAGGGATCAGCTGCGCACCCAGCGGACGGGGGGATCGTTGAAGTCGATGACGTCGCCAAGCTCGTACACGTTGCGATAGCCGTAGCCGTAGAGATTGATGAAGGTCTGGATGTTCAGGGCAAGCTGCACCCGCTTCAACATCACCGGTTGCTCGTCGTTGGAAAAATTGTTGTTGCAGTAGATGAGGATGCGTGTGTTCGGATCGCCGATCGCCTGGCGCAAGCTGTGGTCGGTGAAATCGGTGAACGGCAGATTGATCGCGCCCTCGATGTGCCCCTGCGCGTAGGCATCGGCCGACCGCGCATCGAGGATAATCGTGTTGGGCTCGCGCGCCATGCGCTGAAAGTCCGCCAACCCGACCAGGCGGCCTGCGCGATAGGCGTCCACCTCGCCGGTGAGACCGCGAAAGCCCTGGTAATCGATTTGGGCTTGAGCCGTGTTTGCCGGCTTTTCCTGCGCCAACGCGATGGGAATACAGCTCAGGGCGGCCACAGCGGCGGCGGCGACGACGATGCGCATGGCGCTTTCCTCCCGGTTGCCAGGAGAGCGCCGGGCTAAGGCGTTATTGCGGCGAGGCCGAGGTGTTCATCGCCTCGATCAGGGCCGGCACGCCCAGCGCATAGAAGCCTCCCAGCAGCAGGCCCACAGGCAATCCCATCAGCGCGCCGACATAGCCGTTGCCGAGCCGCTCGCCCCAATCGAGGCCGCGTCCCCAGAGCCGCACGAAAAAGCCGACGCCGGCGCCGATCAGGCCGCCTGCCCCCCCGTAACGCCACAACATCACGCAGAGCGCGATCATGCCGAGGAACGCCACAGTTGTGAGCACGACGCGCACCAAGGAACCCTATCCCGAGAATCTCCCCCGCGCCGTCATGGCGCGGGCCCGGCCCGGCCGCAAGCCGGGCGGGCGCCTCAGGGACGCGCTTCTGGCCGCAGGCCGCCGTTTGTATGCGCGGGGCCCGCATCGCTCAGCACACGGCTGCGGGCTACGCCCTCACGCACGGCCATGGCGCCGGTGAGGCCCAATTCCTGCGGCGTCAACACGATGAGCTGACCGGACGCGGCAAGCGCTTCGGCAATGTTCTGACGCGTCTGCATGTCGAGGAGCGCGAGGATGGCGGCGGTTTCGGCTGCGTCACGGCCCCTGAACACGTCCGCCAACTGGTCGATCTGCTGAGGACGCAACGACAACACGCCTTGCGCACGCGCTGCGGCGCGAACGATGGCCTGCTGCTCGGGGGTCGCGCCGGCGGGCAAGGCCAGCGCCGCGCCCACGGCGCCGGGAGCGGCGAACTCATCGGGCTGGGTGTAGGTGAAGCTGGCCGTATGAAATCGCACGCCGAGGGCCATGCCTGGCTCGCCGGCTTCGTCGCCCTCTTCCTCGGCGCGGCGCAAGTGTTCGACGGCCGCGCGCTCCACGTCGTGCAGCGCGGCGCGCAGTTCTTCGTCCTTGCGCTTGCCGATCTCCGAACGGAACGCGCTCTGGATGCGCGTGTCGAGGGCGAGGCTGAAATCCTGAATCTCGTAGACGTGCTTGAGCAGCTGCCGATTGAGGCTGAATTGCACGCGCGCGTCGACGATCACCTTATGACCGTCGGCGGTCACCGCTTCGAACGGCAACGGCGCGCAATAGTGCGGGCGCAAATTGATGGCGCCGGTCTTTGGGTCAAGCAGCTTTGCAGTGCGGCGCCCCCCTGTGGCTGGATCGAATGCGACGAACTCGACATGCGGGGCGATAGGCCCCTTGACCACCGTCTCTTCCCAATCCCAAAGCACGACCTTGCCTTCGAGCGCGCGTTTGAAGCCACGCTCGTCGTGGGTCATATAGGTGCGGTCGTGCCGCGCCTCGTAATAGCGGATCCAGATATAGACGACCGCCGCGAGCACGATGACGCCCACAAGCGCGGCGATGGCTACGATCAGCGCCAAAGACATGGGAGCTTCCCTCGGTTTTGCCCAACGCGGATGCAGCATAGCCCAGCCGGCCGCGCTTGTGCAGCGCCATAACAGGCAATTTAGGCATCCGGCCTATCAAGCATCAGGACACAGGCCGCCATGTGCTCGTTACGCACAACGCGGGCGCGCTGGACAATGGCGGCGGAGCGGCGCCGGACATAGGGCCCGGGACTGTCTGCGCTCCACCGGTTCGGGCTCGGCAGCACAGCGGCAAGACGCGCAGCCTGCAAAGGCGTCAGATCGGCCGCGGCCACCCCGAAGCGCGCTCGCGCTGCGGCTTCGACTCCGAAATTGCCGTCGCCCCATTCGGCGACATTGAGATACACTTCCATGATCCGCCGCTTCGGCCAGATGAACTCGATCAGCGCGGTGAAGTAGGTCTCGAAGCCTTTGCGCAGCCAGGAGCGTTCCGGCCAAAGGAAAACGTTCTTGGCAACCTGCTGGCTTATGGTCGAAGCGCCGCGCATGCGCCCGCCGCGCGCGTTCGATTCGATCGCATCCTGGATGGCCTCGATGTCGAAGCCGTCGTGGCTGCAGAAGTTGGCGTCTTCCGCCGCGATCGCCGATCGCACAATATGGGGCGACATGCGATTGATGCGGGTCGGATGATAACGGATGCGCTCGCCTTCGGCGGCGCGCTGCATCATCAGCATCGTCGCGGGCGGATCGATGAACAAATAAAGTCCGACCCAGGTCACCGGCGCGACCACGAAAGCCAGGAACAGCACGCTCAGCGCTGTGGTGAAGAAGCCGTAGCGCTTGCGCCGTTTGATGCGATTAAGGTCGAGATCGAGATTGGCGCGCGCGTCGCGCGCGCGGCGCCTGTCCGAGCGTCGCGGCGCCGTCGGCATGGGGATGTCCGGTTCGCCGAACAGGGACTCCTCGCGCAGCGGCGGCGGCGCGGACGACATCGTAGGCTCGGACGCTTGCGCCGGCGGCGCTGGCTCGGACTCGCCTGTCGCCTCGTCTTCCGACCCAAAAGAGGAAAGCTCTTCTTCGCCGGACGGTTCCGCTGGCGATGGCCCTTGCGGCGCGGGCGCCTTCTCCTCGGGATTCTCCTCGTCCGGGCTCATGCGTCCCACTCCTCGCGCACGCTCGGGTCGCGTTCTTGCGCCGCCGCTGCGGATTTGAGGCGCGCAAACGCCGGGCCGTCAAGCAAACGGCGCAAAGCCCACACCGCCATGCCGCGCACCAGCGGTGAGTTATCCTCAAGCAGCGCCTCGGCCGAGGGCGCGAGCGCAGGATCACCCGAGTTGCCAATGGCGCACAACACGTTCCGTACGAAGCGGTCGCGCCCCGTGCGCTTGACTGGGGCGCCGGCAAAGCGCGCGCGAAACTGCGCGTCGTCGAGCGCCGCCAGTTCCGCCAGCGGGGCCAGACGCAACTCGTCGCGCAAACCGATCCGGGTTTCGCGCGCCTGGACGGCGAACTTGTTCCAGGGGCAGACAGCCAGGCAATCGTCGCATCCGAATACGCGATTGCCGACGGCTTCACGAAACGCACGCGGGATCTGCTCCTTCGATTCGATTGTGAGATACGCCAGACATCGCCGGGCATCGAGCTGATATGGCGCGGGAAACGCGTTCGTAGGGCAGACATCAAGGCAGGCGCGGCATGAGCCGCAGCGATCCTCGTGCGCCACATCGGATTCAATCTCGGCGGCGGTGAGAATTGCGCCGAGAAACAGCCATGAACCGTGTTCACGCGAGACGAGATTGGTGTGCTTACCCTGCCAACCCAGGCCCGCCTTCTGCGCGAGCGGCTTTTCCATCAGCGGCGCGGTGTCGACGAACACCTTCACATCGGCGCCGCTCTCGCGGGCCAGCCATTGCGCAAGTTGCTTCAGCTTGCCTTTGATGACGTCGTGATAATCGCGCCGCGCGGCGTACGCCGAAACGAGACCATGCCGCCGGGCTTCAAGCAGCGTCATCGAATCGGTGGCCGGCGCATAGGACTGGCCGACAAGGATTGCGCTTCGCGCCTCCGGCCACAGTGCAAGAGGATGCATCCGCCGCGCCTGGTCCATCCAATCCATGTCGCCGTGGCGGCCCTTGTGCAGGAATTCCGCAAGTCGCGCCGCCGCCGGCCACGGCTCCTGCGCCGAGGCTACGCCGAGCGCGTCAAGGCCGAGCGCACGGGCGCGGGCGCTCAGCGCCTGTTTAAGGCTTGAGGATGTAGCAGCGGCGGTCATCGCGCGCCCTTATAGCCGACATCTTGACCGGAAAGGGGATAGCAGCACTTGACGCAGCGTTGTGTGTCAATGCCCCTGAGCTCGCTCGAAATGCTCGTGTCCGTGAGGTTCGGCCCGGCCCTTGGGGTCGGGATGGATGATAATGTCCGCCGTCGGAAATTCGGCGCGGATGCGGTTCTCGGCGGCGACAACGATTTTGTGCGCGGCTTCGAGCGTCAGATCGGGATCGAGTTCGGCGTGGAACTGGATATGCATGTAGGGGCCGCTCGACCGTGTGCGCAAATCGTGCACGCGGAGAATCCGGGCATCGGCTTCCGCGAGCGCGCGGATGCGCGCGCGCGTCTCGTCCGGCACTTCGCGGTCGAGCAAATGGTCGGCCGACTCGCGCCAGATTTGCGCGGCGCCCCAGAACAGCCACGCCGCTACGAAGAGTGCGGCGACAGGGTCGGCCCAGAGCAGCCCAAGAAAGGCGCCGGCGGCAATGCCGATTATGACGGCGGCGTTGGCCGCCAGGTCGCCGGCGTAGTGCAGCCTGTCAGCGCGCGTGGCAACCGAACCGGTGCGCCGCGCCACGTGGGTTTGGTAGAGAATGAGCCCGCTCGTCAGCGCTATAGAGATCAGCATCACGGCGATGCCTTCCGCGACATGCGCCACGGGCACGGGATCGGACAGGCGTCGCACCGCTTCAACGCCAATCAGCACGGCGGAGACGGCGACAATCCCGGACTGAATCAAACCGGCGAAGGCTTCCGCCTTGCCGTGGCCGAAGCGGTGTTCACGATCCGGCGGCGTCGCCGCGTAGCGCACAGCAAGCAACAGGATGAGAGACCCCAGCAGATCGAGCGATGAGTCGGCCAGCGACGCCAGCAACGCCACCGATCCTGACGCCAGCCAGGCCCACGCCTTGAGCGCAATCAGGGTGACGGCCACCGCAACCGACAACGCCGCTGCGCGCGATGTTAACCGCGCATGTTCGCTGCTGCTGACCGGGCGAGCCGAGGCCGTCATGCCCTTCATATGGCGCGCTGTTCGCGAGTCGTCGACAGCGCCGGGCGAGAGTGCGAAGCGTTAGCGCAACGCCGCGGCCACCGCCTCCATGGCCGGATCGCGCCCGGCGCGATAAGCCTCGATCGTCCAGGGCGCATCGATGTCCGGCGCCAGGCTTTCCACTGCAATCGGATACTGCACGACGGAGCCGTGACAATTCTCGATGCCGCGGCAGCCGGTGCGGTAGTCGTGCCGTTCGACCGCATAGAGGATGGCGGCGCCGGCGTGCGGCAGCTCGACGATGTCCCCCTCGGAATAGAAATCCAGACGGTCGCCGACATGCTCGCCGACAATGACCACGCGATCCGGCGCTTCCTGCTTCAGATAGCCGATCGTGGAAATCGCCGCGGAAAACGTCCATGGGCTGGTGAGCACGAACACGCGGCCTGGCACCATGCGCGGCAGACGGCGCACCCAGGCGCGCGTCGTGTTCAGATTGCCGCCGCCGTTCATGCGCATATCCAGCACAATATTGCGCCGGCCGGATGCGCGGGCTTGCTCGAGCGAGGCGAGCATGAACTCGGCGATGTCCATGTCACCTGACTGGTTGTTCTGGCGCATTTCGATCACGAACGCATCGATCTCCGGCGCATCGCGCATTCGGAACGGCGTGGAGGGCGACTGCAGCGACCATGGCGCGCGCTCAGGCTCAAGCAACGCCACCCAGTTCGGCCCCTCCTCTTCCATCAGTTCGGGATAGAACCAGCGATTTGCGTTCGCCGGGACGCGTTGCGGATTGGCGGGCTCCGGCGTGAACCGGCGCGTCACCATGCGCCCGTTGGCAAGGCGGAAGCGATAATTCGCACGGTCCGCATGAGAAGTCAGGCCGAGCGCGTGCAGTTGCTCCGGACTCTCGAGAAGATATGCAGCGTAGCGGTCGCGCCAGCCGGTCGTACCGCCCATCAGCGTGCGCGCTACGTCGCGCGCCTCCGCAAGCGAGCGACCGTCTATGCCGATGAGCCGAGCGCCCAACAGATCGGCATGACGCGGCGAAGCGCGCAGCACGTAGAAATCCTCGCCAAACGGCGCGAGCCGGAAATCGGCGACCCGGTTGCGCTGCCGCGACCGCGGCCCGGCAAAGTACGCCGTGTGCCCATTGTCGGCGAGCGCAACGATGCGGGCCAGTTCGAGTTCGAAATAGGCTTGGCTGACTTCGCCCGCCTGCGACTCCAGCGCAGTCAGCCGCCGCTCAGCCTCGACGCGTGCGGCATCGCTATACGAACGGTCCCGGGCCATGAAGTTTTCGCGAAAAAAGGCGATGTCGGCGCGGCGCGCTTCTGGCGCTGACGCGGCAACCTGGGCGGCTTGGGCCTCCTGCGCGGCAGCGTCCAGCGCCGCGAAAGCGATACCGGCGGCCAGCACCGCCGCGACCAACACAACGATTGCGCGTCCCATCGCTCTCCCCTGTTTCCGGCAACGATGCCCCGCAATTGCCGCTCGGATGCGAAGGCAGCGACGAATTGTTATCCATATGCGACGAATGTCGCCCCCAGCCGACCTGAAAATCGCTCTTTCGCCTCGCTGCGACGCACTTCATGGTCGCGCCGGCTCAAACCGGGACGCCCCATTTTGGACATGCTCGACCTTCTCCGCGCTGCACTGCTCGGGATCTTGCAGGGATTGACGGAATTCCTGCCGGTATCGTCTACCGGGCACTTGCTCATTGCCGGCCGGGCGATCGGATATGACGACCCGGGCGGCGTGTTCACGGTGATGATCCAGCTGGGCTCCATCCTGGCGATCATGTGGCTGTACCGCCAGCGCATCTGGGACGTGATCACCGGTTTGCCGACGAGGCCCGAGGCGCGCCGCTTCGCCATGATGCTGTTCTTTGCGTTTCTGCCGGCGGCCTGTGTCGGTCTCGTCGCCAATACCTACATCCGCACCGAGCTCTATGTCCGGCTCGACATCATTGCGATCGCGCTGATCCTCGGCGGCTTTGCCATGCTCGCAATCGAAAAATGGCCGCCGCAGGTGGAAGTGAAGGACGCTGCCGAAACGCCGATCTGGCGGGCGATCGGCGTCGGCGCCTTCCAGACGCTGGCGCTTATCCCTGGCGTTTCGCGCTCAGGGGCCACCATTTTCGGCGGGCTGGCGCTTGGGCTCGATCGGCGCGCAGCGGCGGAGTTCTCGTTCTTTCTTGCCATGCCCACCATGGTGGCGGCGTTCGTGCTCGATTTCTGGACGGTCAAGGATCACATCACGCCGGACCGCATTGCCGAAATTGCGGTCGGCTTCGTGTTTGCGTTCATTTCGGCCTGGCTGGTGGTCAAGCCGTTCCTCGAGTTCGTCACCAGAGTGGGCTTTGCCCCCTTCGCGTGGTACCGCATCGTCTTCGGCGCCTTCATACTGGGCGTGCTGGCGATCGGATGGCTGTGACCAAGCTCTGGACGATTGGCTATGAGAAAGTCGGCGTTCCCGATTTTGTCGCGGCGCTGAAAGCAGCCAAAATCAAAACGCTGATCGACGTGCGCGAGGTGGCCAATTCGCGGCGCGCGGGATTCTCGAAGAAAGCGCTTGCCGCCAGCCTCGATGAGGCCGGCATCGCCTACGTCCACTTAAAGCCGCTCGGCACGCCGAAGGCCGGTCGCGAGGCAGCGCGCAAGGGCGACACGACAACGATGCACCGCATCTTCGAAGCACGGCTGGCAGAACCGGAAAGTCAGCTTGCGCTGTCCGAGGCGGCGGACATAGCCGGCAAGGGCCGCGCCTGTCTCATGTGCCTCGAACACGATTGGCGCGTCTGCCACCGCAGCATCGTGGCCAAGCACCTTGAGGCTGAGTTTGGCCTCGCCGCGGTTCATCTTACGCCCGAACCGCACGCTTAATCGCGACGCAAGGCGACGCAGCGCAGGCCCCTTAGGCTGGGTTCTGCCGCGTCTGGAACTGACCGTAGGGACGGAAGCGCCAGATGTAGTTCGGCACAATCGCTTCGACGCTTTCCAGCGGCCTGACGCCAAGATCCTGGATTGTACCGGCCTCCGGATCGTCGCCGACAATGGTATCGCGCTTCAGCATCGTCACTTGATCGCCGGTCAGCGGCGGCTCGAACGGCAGGATGCTGAACAGCCAGCCGAGCACCAACCCGATCGGCTGGGCCAAGAAGAACGGCAGCGGCGCCAGCGGCACACGCCGCTCAGTTTCGCGCACGATGAACTGCATCAGCTCCTTGAAAGTATAAATGGCCGGCCCGCCCAATTCATAAACGCGGCCGCGCGCATCTTCCCGTTCGAGCGCAGCACAGACGGCGTCGGCGACGTCGCCGACAAACACCGGCTGGAATCTGGTCTTGCCGCCGCCAATCAGCGGCAGGAAAGCGAAAGGCCGAAACGCGGCGGCCGTCGCCGCCATCTGTCCGAAGCGATTGAAGAAATGATCTTCCGGACCGAACACGATGGACGGCCGCAGGATTGTTGCGCTCGGCGCCGCCTCCATGACGGCGCGCTCGCCGGCGAACTTGGTGCGGCCATAGTGCGAACCGGCCGGGCCAGCCCCCAGCGCCGACATGTGCACGACGCGCCGGATGCCGCGCCGGCTTGCCGCTTCGGCGACCGCGCGCGCGCCATCTACGTGCAAGCTCTCGAACTTCTGCGCCCCCTTCTCGTGCAACACAGCGACAAGATTCACGACGGCGTCGGCGTCCTCCATCGCCCGGTCGACGGAGTCGGGAAAACGAACATTGGCCTGAACCAGCTGAATCTGACCAACGTCGCCGAGCACGCGCAACGTATGGCCGAGGTGGGGCCGGCGCATGGCGATGCGCACGCGCGCGCCCCGCTTGGCCAGCGCGCGCACGACATGCGTGCCGATAAAACCTGACCCGCCAAACACGACAACAAGCCGATCGCGCATCCATCGCTCCCTCAGCGCCAGTTCTGAGCAACGTCGCGTATGGAGCGGCGGCCAGAACTTGGCAATCCTGGAGCAGCCCGGCCGGCGTGGCAGCTTGGCTCCTGGCGGAACAGGGCCCCCGCGACCGACTGTCGCCGCCGACGCCTACGGACCCAGCGCCGCTTTGAATCGTTCCCACTGCATGGCCCTTTAAGCGCCAGACAGACTGCCGCGGCTGATCCCTCCCCCCGCAGCCGCGGACCTTAGAAGCCGTCGGCGCTTCGGAGCGTCGGCGGCTTCGCCTTATCTGCGGCGCCCTTCGGATGTAGCCAGACCCGCATGGGCCGACACGACATCATTCGCTTGCATGAGGCCGAGGGCCTGCCGTCTGCCGATGCGCGGGTCATCGATGTGGCCTTCCGAGAGGTTGCGCGGCGCAGCTGGTGGGACCGCACAAAAGCCGGTCTGCAGGCGCTGCTGTGGGCGGCCGCTATCGGCTTTCTGATTCCGCCGGCGTGGGTGCTTGTACAGCGCGTCGGAGAGCTGCTTCGGCTCTACTAGATTACGCGCTGAGGCGCGCGAGTTCGGCCTCGCTCATTTCTTCATTGGAATAGACGTCCTGCACGTCATCGAGCTCGTCGAGCGCCGTCAATAATTTCATCAGTTGCTCGGCCGCGTCGCCTTCGATGGGCACGGCGATGTCGGTGCGCCAGACGAACTTGGCCGATGCCGGGTCGCCGAACTTTGCCTTGAGCGCCGCCGTCACCTCGATGAGCGAGGCCATGTCGCAGACGATGACGTGCTCCTCGCCGTCCACCTCGCACTCGTCGCAGCCAGCCTCGATCGCCGCTTCCAGCATCGCTTCGTCGCTCGCCGCCAACAGCGGGTAGCGGATTTCTCCGACGCGCTTCCAGGCGAATGAGACAGAGTTGGTCTCTCCGAGATTGCCGCCGTTCTTGGCGAAGGCGGCGCGCACGTCGCCGGCGGTGCGGTTGCGATTGTCGGACAGGCACTCGACGATCACGCCCACGCCGCCCGGCCCAAATCCCTCGTAGCGAATCTCTTCGAGGTTCTCTCCGCCCGCGCCGCCGCCACGGTCGATCGCGCGCTGGATATTGTCCTTCGGCATCGACTGTGCGCGCGCCGCAGCGATGGCGCGGTAGAGGCGCGCGTTGGATTCCGGGTCCGCCCCGCCGACCTTCACCGCCGCCTGGATTTCGCGGGCGAGCTTGGTGAACATCTGGG
>CAZHWA010000026.1:0-11670 GCA_964536175.1 uncultured Terricaulis sp.
CGCCGGCGAGCAGCGCGATGCGCGCGCTGACCTCTTCGTCGTGCGGCAGGATGTACTTGCCGCCCCAGCCGTTGAAGCGAAAACCGAGCGCGCGGCCATCTTTGGTGAAGATGGGCCCGGTGTCGCGCAGCCAGATGTCGCCGAAGGCGGCAGGAACGATCTCAGCGCTTTGGCCGATGGCCAGCTTGGCCGACGCTTCGGCCTCGCGCCCGTGCGCCAAGACGCGCATGCGCTCGCCGGCGCCGCCATCATTGAGGGCGCGCACCATGGCGGCGACTTCGGCGCGCGCCTGGTCGAGGTCTTCTCCCCACAAATCGATGGCCGAAGGCCAGGCCGTCCAGATCGCCTTGTGCGGCTGCCATTCGCCGGGAATCGCGTGCATCGGCGCACCCTTAGCGCATGAGAACCACGCCAGATAGGCAGCTTTGCCCCCGGCGCAAGTGAGCGGCGGCGGTGGCGCAGGCGGCTTGCGTCCGCTAAGAGGCGCCAGGGGACCTTTCAGGACACCATGCCGCTATCTCGAGCCGCCTTCGACCGCGCGACGCTCGCCTTTGCTGCCGTGCTGCTGGCGCTGACGGGCGCGCGCATCTGGGCGCTGTTTCACAATCCGCTCGGGCTCTATTTCGACGAAGCGCAGTACTGGGTGTGGTCGCACACGCTGGAATGGGGCTATTTCACCAAGCCGCCGCTGGTGGCGTGGGTGATCGCGGCCACGACGGCGCTGTTTGGCGATGCCGAATGGGCGGTGCGTCTGGGCGCGCCGCTGGCGCACGCGGTCGCCGCCACGGCCGTCTATGCGCTCGGCCGCGCCATGTACGGCGCCTGGCCGGGCTTTTGGGCCGGCGCCGGCTGGCTGTTGCTGCCTGGCGTGTTCTTCTCCTCAAGCCTCATCTCGACCGACGCCGTGCTGCTGCCGCTATGGGCGATCGCGCTCTATGCGATGTGGCGTCTGATGACGACGCGCGCCTGGACCTGGGCCATCGTCGTCGGCGTAGCGGTCGGCGTCGGCCTGCTGGCCAAGTACGCGATGCTCTATTTCTTCGTCTGCACCGCTGTGGCCGCGTGGTGGATGCCGCCCGTGCGCGCGGCGCTGGCGCAAGGCCGGGGCTGGGCGGCCGGGCTTATCGCACTCGCGATCCTCGCGCCCAACATCGTCTGGAACGTGCAGAACGAGTTCGCGACGGCGCGACACACCGCCTCCAACGCCCGCTTCGGATCGCGCGATCTTTTCAATATCGACGAATTGTTCGAGTTTCTTGGCGGCCAGCTCGGCGTGGTCGGACCGCTGGTGTTCCTGGTGCTGCTGTGGCTGGTCTGGCGCGCATGGCGGCGCACCGCGGGCCTGCAGGATCAGGACAAGTTCCTGCTGGCCTATGTGCTGCCGCCGTTCGTCTTCATCAGCGTCATCGCCTTCATCTCGCGCGCCAACGCCAACTGGGCGGCGGTCGCGTATCCGGCGCTGGTGGTGTGGGTGACGGGCGCGTTGTTCGCCACGCGCGGCGGACGCAAGGTGTTGGCCGCGGCGATCGCCATCAATGCCGCGATCGGCATAGCGATGATCGCGGCCGCCACCGACCCGGCTCTATCGAACCGGTTCAAAGGCGTGCGCACAGCGCGCGCATGGGACGAGACGGCCCGGCAGATCGCCGTGCTCGCGATCGCGCAGCCGGGCGAGCCGCCGTTCACGGCGGTGATGGTGGACGACCGCACCACCTTCTTCGAGCTGAGCTATTATTGGCGCCATGCGCAACGCGCCGGCACGCCGTTGCCGCCATTGCGCATGTGGCGCCTTTACGACGACGCGCACAATTCCGCGGAGGCTACCCATCCCATGCGCCCGGAAGACGGCGGACGTGTGCTGGTCGTGCACATGCGCCCGGGGTATCTGCCGTTCGTCGCGGGGGATTTCACCGTGTTCCGCAACGTCCAACACCTGACCGTGCCGCTGGGCGGCGGCCATAGGCGCGAGCTGGAAATCTCTGTCGGCGAAGGTTTCGCCCCCGCGCCGCGCGATGCCGAATTCATCCGCCGCCTGCGTCTCGAGGACGAATAGGCTATTGCGAATCGTAGTCGGGAAACGGCGACGCGCCCGATTCTGCGTCGCTTGCGTTCATCCGAAACAGCGCGAAAAGTTCGCGCCCGTAGTCGCGCTGGTTATGGCTGAGGTCGAGCTGGGCCGGCGCGCGTTCCTGCCAATTGCCGGGCGCGATCACGTCGAGACGGTTCTCGATCGAGTCGACGCGGATGGTGTCGCCATTGCGCACCTTGGCGATGGGACCGCCGCTGACGGCTTCGGGGATGACGTGAATTGCGGCGAGTACTTTGCCGGAGGCGCCTGACATGCGCCCATCGGTGACGAGCGCGACGCGGAAACCGCGATCCTGCAGCGCGCCCAGCGCCGGCATCAGCTTGTGCAGCTCAGGCATGCCGTTCGCGCGCGGCCCCTGCCCGCGCACAACGATAACCACATCGCGATCGAGTTCGCCGGCGTTGAACGCGGCGAGCACGTGCGGCTGACAGTCGAACACCCGGGCTGGCGCTTCAACCACGCGCCAAGCGTCCTCGACCGCGGAGGTCTTGACCACGGCGCGGCCCAGCCCGCCGGTGACGACGCGCAGGCCGCCGTCCGCCATGAACGGCGTCCGGCGGCTGCGCAGCACGCTGTCATCGCCGCTGACGGCATCGACGTCGCGCCAGCCGAGCGCGCCCGCGTCCAGCCACGGCTCGCGCGCGTACGCTGAAAGACCTTCAGCGACGATGGTGGGAATGTCGGCGTGCAACAGCCCGAGCTCTAACAGCTCGCGCGTGAGAAAGGCGACGCCGCCGGCGTTGTGGAACTGGTTCACGTCGGCTGCGCCGTTCGGATACATGCGCGCCAGCAGCGGCGTCACGGCAGAGATCTGGGCGAAATCGTCCCAGCCGATCTCGATGCCGGCCGCCCGCGCGACCGCGGGCAAATGGATGAAATGGTTGGTCGAGCCGCCAGTGGCGGTGAGCCCGACCATGGCGTTGACGATGGCGCGCTCGTCGACGAGGCGGCCGATAGGGCGATAATCGTCGCCAAGCCCGGTTATGGCGGCGGCGCGCTGGGTTGCGGCGATTGTCAGCGCATCGCGCAGCGGCGTGCCCGGATTGACGAACGCCGCGCCCGGGATGTGCAAGCCCATCAGCTCCATCAAGATCTGGTTGGAGTTGGCGGTGCCGTAGAAGGTGCAGGTCCCGGGCGAATGATAGGATTGCGCTTCCGCCGCCAGCAATTCGGCGCGGCTGATCTTGCCCTCGACGAACAGCTGACGCTTCTCGGCCTTCTCCTTGTTGGGAATGCCCGACGGCATCGGCCCGCCCGGCACGAGGACCGTCGGCAGCCAGGGAAAGCGCAGCGCGCCGATCAGCAACCCCGGCACGATCTTGTCGCAAATGCCCAGGAGCAGCGCGGCGTCGAAAGTCGCATGCGAGAGCGACACCGCGGTGGCGAGGGCGATTGTCTCGCGCGAAAAATCCGACAACCCCATGCGGACGAAGCACTGCGTGACGCCGTCGCACATCGCCGGCACGCCGCCCGCGACCTGGGCGATGGCGCCGACCTGGCGTGCGGCGTCGCGCATCAGCGGCGGGTAGGTTTCGTAGGGCTTATGCGAGGAGATGACGTCGTTATAGGCGGTGACGATGCCAAGCGTCGGCCAGCGGCCGTGCAGCAATGCGGTCTTTTCGTGCAGTGCGCAGCCGGCGGAATTGTGCGCCTGGTTCGGCTCAGCCAGCTTTGTGCGCGCCGGCGCGGTGGGATCGTAGGCGTCGATGAGATCGAGATAGCGCCGCCGCCGTGGCGCGCTGCGTGCGCGGATGCGCTCGGTGACCGCTTCGATGGTGGGATTGGACGCGGCCATTATTCCGGATCCCACCAGGCGCGCCCGTCGCGATCCAACAGGTTTGCCGAGGCTTCCGGCCCGTTGACGCCCGCGGGATAGAGTTTGGGTTCGCCGCCGACCGCGTCCCAGGCGGCGAGCAGCTCGTCGGCCCAGGCCCAGGCCGCATCGACTTCGTCGCGGCGCATGAATAGAGCGAGATTGCCGCGCACCACGTCCATCAGCAGCCGCTCGTAGGCGTCGGGATAGCGGATGCCGAACTCCTCGGCGAACGAGAGATCGAGCGGCGCTGTCTTGACGCGCAACCCGCCGGGCCCCGGCTCCTTCATGTTGAGCCAAAGCCGCACGCCTTCGTCGGGCTGCAAACGCAGCACCAGCCGGTTCGGCGTGCCGGCGTTCTCGCCGAACAGCGAGACCGGCGTGTCGCGGAACTGCACAACGATTTCGGAGCGGCGCGCGCTCATGCGTTTGCCGGTGCGCAGATAGAAGGGCACGCCCGCCCAGCGCCAATTGTCAACCTCGGCCTTGAGTGCGACGAAGGTTTCGGTCTTGGAGGGGCGCCCCACTTCCTCGACGTACGATGGCGCGCGCTCGCCCTCGATCAGGCCTGCTTTGTACTGCCCCCGCACGGTCTTCGTCGGCGCGGCTTTGCCGTCGATGCGCCGCAGGCCCGAAAGCACTTTCAGCTTTTCGGTGCGGATGGCGTCGGCGTCCGTCGAGTTGGGCGATTCCAGCGCGACCAGGCAGAGCAGCTGCAAGAGGTGGTTTTGCACCATGTCGCGCAAGGCGCCGGATTTGTCATAATACTCGCCGCGGCCTTCGAGGCCGATCGTCTCGGCCACTGTAATCTGCACATGATCGATGGTGGCGCGCGACCAGACCGGTTCGACCAGCATGTTGGCGAAGCGCAGCACGAGCAAATTCTGCACCGTCTCCTTGCCGAGATAATGATCGATGCGAAACGTGGCGTGTTCATCGAACACTTTGCCGACGCCGTCATTGATCTGGCGCGACGAAACGAGATCGTGGCCGATCGGCTTTTCCAGCACGATGCGCGATCCGGGCGTGACCAGTCCGGCTTCGGCGAGGCGCTGCGCGATGGCGACGAACAGATGCGGCGCAGTGGAAAGATAGAAGATGCGGACATTGCCCGCGCCATTCGCCAGCGCCTGCTTGAGCGCGGTCCACTCAGACGGCGGCGCAGTGGCGTCGAGGCGCACGTATTCGATGTGGCGCAAAAACGCCTCGCACCTGGCCTCGTCAACGCACGCGCCCGGCGCAAACTTGTCGCGCGCAGTCTGCACCATGGTGCGGAACGCTTGCGTGTCGAGATCCGAGCGCGCCACGCCGATGAACCGCGATTGTTCCGGAATCTGGTTGTCGAGAAAGCGGTGCAGCAGCGCCGGGAACAGTTTGCGCAGCGACAGATCGCCGGTAGCGCCGAAGACAACGAGATCGAACGGCGGAACGGGAATGAACTCGGCCATGGCTCCCACAGAACTAGGATTTGGCGCGCGAGGCAAACAGGGCCAAACGGCTGGCGCGATGGAATTTGTCCCGCGACAATTGCGTTGCCAATTCGGGTCAGCGGCGCCAAAGGTTCCCCGGGATCAGGGGCGGTCATGGCCGAAGACGACAAGCCGCCGCCGCGACGCGGATTTGGCGGCGAAAAGAAGCCAACCATCAACGATGTGGCGCGTCTGGCCGGCGTGTCCAAAAAAACCGTGTCGCGGGTTATCAACCAGTCGCCGTTCGTGAAGGACGCGACGCGCGAGAAGATCAACGCCATCATCGCCGAGATCGGTTTTTCTCCCGATCCGCAGGCGCGCGGTCTCGCCTTTCGCCGCTCCTTCCTGATCGGCCTCGTCTACGACAACCCCAACCCGCAATATGTCGTGAACATGCAGCTCGGAATGCTCGATGCGATGCGGGGCTCGGGCTACGAGCTGGTGGTGCATCCGTGCAATCGCGGCAACCCGACATTCCTCGGCGACTTTCGCCGCTTCATCGAACGCCAGAAGCTGTCCGGAGTGGTGCTGACGCCGTCGGTCTCAGAAGACGATCGAGTGAAGGCCGTGCTCGATGAAGTCGGCTGCGCCTATATTCGCATCGCCTCCGTGCCGGTGGACGAACCGGCGCATATTATCGTCTCGAACGATCGCTTCGGCGGGCGCGCAGCGGCGCGACATCTCGCCGAACTCGGTCATACCCGCATCGCCTTCACCTCCGGCCCTGCCTCCTTCCGCTCCTCGCACGAACGGCGCGGCGGTTTCGAAGAGGAACTGAAAGAGCGCGGCCTCGCGCTGCCGAGCGAATACGTGATGCAAGGCGCTTACACATTCGAGACGGGCCTTTCCTGCGCGGCGGAATTGCTGAAGCGAAACCCGCGGCCGACGGCGATCTTCGCGGCCAATGACGAAATGGCGGCCGGCGTCCTGCATGCGATCCGGCGCGCAGGACTGAAGTGCCCGGACGATGTCTCGGTGGTCGGCTTTGACGATTTCCAGATCGCTTCGAGCGTCTGGCCGCCGCTGACGACCGTGCGCACGCCGACACGGGAAATCGGGCGGATGGCGGCGGAAAAGCTGATCGGGCTCGATGCAGCGGAAAAGGACCTCTCGCGCGAAGCCGCCCCGGCGACGTCGCCGGCATTGGTGGTGCGCGATTCCACAGGTCCTGCGCCGCGCTAGCGCCTTGAATAGTTGTCTGACACCGGTTACCTAATGGCTCAGAGAGGAGACCGGCGGTGTTCAATAAAGTGTACCACGCCACCCATCCCGACAGCATGGAGGGCGTGTCCAACGCGCAGCTGCGCGAGCGCTATCTCATCCCGGACCTGTTTGCGCCCGATGCGATTTCGCTCAACTACCTGCACTACGAGCGCTTCGTAGTCGGCGGCGCAGCCCCGGTGACGAAGACGCTGGCGCTGCCGCAGCAGAGCGAACCTGCGTCCGCCGCCGGCAAGCCGTTCCTGGAGCGGCGCGAACTCGGCGTCGTCAATGTCGGCGCTGGCCAGGGCATCGTCACGGTCGACGATCAAACCTACGAACTGATGCCGAAAGACGGTCTTTATGTGCCGATGGGCTCGAACACGGTGTCGTTCGCGTCCGTCGATCGCGCCAATCCGGCGAAGTTCTATCTGGTCTCCACGCCGGCGCACGCGCGCTACGAGGTTGCGAAAATCTCGATCCATAAGGCCGTGCCGCTCGAGCGCGGCGCGCTCGAGACATCGAACGAGCGGACCATCTATCAGTACATCGTGCCGGCGACTGTGAAATCGTGCCAGCTCCTGCTCGGCCTCACACAACTCAAGACCGGCAGCGTCTGGAACACGATGCCGCCGCACCTGCACGATCGGCGCTCGGAGGTGTATTTCTATTTCGGGCTCGGCGAGAACGATCGCGTCTTCCACTTCATGGGCGAACCCGACGCCAACCGGCATATCGTCATGAAGAACGACGAGGCTGTGGTTTCGCCGCCCTGGTCCATCCACATGGGCTCGGGCACGGCGAACTACACCTTCATCTGGGCTATGGGCGGCGAGAATCTCGACTATACCGACATGAACCAGCTCGACATCTGCCAGCTGAAATGAGCGATCCGTTCGATCTCAGCGGTCAGATCGCTATTGTCACCGGCGGCAATGTCGGTTTGGGACAGGCGATCGCCGTTGCCTTGGCGCAGGCGGGCGCGGACATCGTTTCAACCAGCCGCAGGCCGGCGGACGACACGCGCGCGCGCGTCGAAGCGCTGGGCCGGCGCCTGCTTCACATCGAAGCGGACTTGAGCAGCACTAACCCGATCGCCGGCATCGTCGAGCAGACGCTCGGCGCCTTCGGGCGCATCGACATTCTGGTGAACAATGCCGGCCTCATTCGCCGCGCAGACTCGATCGACTACACCGAAGCGGACTGGGACGCGGTGGTGGACACCAATCTGAAGTCCGCGTTCTTCCTCGCGCAAGCGGCGGGACGGCACATGCTGGCGCAGGGCCGGGGCAAGATCATAAACATCGCCTCGATGCTCTCCTTCCAAGGCGGCATTCGCGTGCCCGCCTACACCGCAAGCAAGAGCGGGCTGGCAGGGCTGACGCGGCTGCTGGCGTGCGAATGGGCCGGCAAAGGCGTCAACGTGAACGCAATCGCGCCTGGCTATATGTCCACCGACAACACGGCGGCCTTGCGTGCAGACGAGAAACGCAATGCCGAAATTCTTGCGCGCATTCCGGCAGGGCGCTGGGGCGAGGCTTCGGACCTGGGGGGCGCGGCCGTATTCCTTGCAAGCCGCGCCTCCGATTACGTGCACGGCGCAATCATTCCCGTGGATGGGGGCTGGCTCGCGCGCTGAGTCGCGCGTAAGAGGCGCAGATGGCCCGCATCGTTTGCTTTGGCGAGATCATGATCCGGCTTACCGCCCCCGCGGGCGAGCTGATGCTGCAGACGCCGCGGCTCGACGTGACGTATGCGGGCGCTGAGGCGAACGTCGCAGTTTCGCTCGCCCGTTTCGGCCACGACGCGGCTGTGGCGACGGTGCTGCCCGACAATGCGCTGGGCCAGGCGACGCTGACGGAACTGCGCCGTTACAGTGTCGACACCGGCCATTGCGTCATGAGCGAAGGGCGCATGGGACTCTATTTCGTGACCATCGGCGCGGGCGCGCGCGCTTCGGAAGTGCTCTACGATCGCGCCAACTCCGCCTTCGCGCGCGCGCCGGATAAAATAGATTGGACAAAGGCCCTCTTCGGCGCCGGCTGGCTGCATATTTCCGGCATTACGCCTGCGCTGAATGCGGCGTGCGCAGAGGCAGGCCTGAGAGCGATGCGCGCCGCGCGCGCGGCGGGCGTGCGGGTCTCGTTTGACGGCAACTTCCGCGCCAAGCTGTGGGACGTGCGGGGCGAAGATCCGCGACCGACGCTCGACGCCTATCTCGGCGAAGCCGACCTCGTCTTCGGCGACGAACGCGACATCGCCCTTGTCACCGGCGAAACGCCGGCAAGCGAAGAGGAAGCGGCGCGCATTGCCTTTGCGCGCTATCCCAAGCTCCAGCGCATCGCCGCCACGGAACGCAAAGTGCTGAGCGCCGATCACCACGAGCTCAGCGGCATGACGTTCACCCGCTCTGGCGGCGTGCGCACGCGCGCGCACGTCGTAAGCGGCATCGTCGACCGTATTGGCGGGGGCGATGCGTTCGCTGCCGGCGTGCTGCATGGACTCGCCAACGGCATGCCCGACTCGCAGTTGCTCGACTTCGCTGTGGGGGCGGCTGTGCTCAAGCATACGGTGCGCGGCGATTTCAATTTGGCGACGGCGTCGGACGTGGCTTTCTATCTCGCCAATTCCGGCTCGGATGTGCGGCGATGACGCGCGCGCTGACCGCTGAAGAGGTGATGCGGCTTTCGCCGGTCATGCCCGTGGTGGTGATCGAAGACGCCGCAGCCGCCACACCGCTTGCACGCGCTCTACTGGCCGGCGGCATCCGCACCATCGAGATTACACTGCGCACCGCCGCCGCGCTCGACGCCATCCGCGCGATCAGCGCAGATGTGCCGGAAATGACGGTCGGCGCCGGCACCGTGCTGAATGCAGACGACCTCGACGCGGCGTTGGCCGCCGGCGCGCGCTACGCGCTCTCGCCGGGCGGCACGCCAAAGCTGATGAAGGCGGCGCGCAAACGCGAAGCGACGTTCATTCCGGGCGTGGCGACATCGAGCGAGATCATGCGCGGGCTGGATCTTGGCTACAGCTGCTTCAAATTCTTTCCGGCCGATCAGTTGGGCGGCGCCGCTGCGCTCAAGGCGTTGGCGGGCCCGTTGCCGGGAGCGCGCTTCTGCCCGACCGGCGGCGTTACGCTTGAGAGCGCGCGCGCGTATCTGGCGCTGGCGAACGTGCTGTGCGTCGGCGGTTCCTGGCTGGCGCCGGCAGACAAAGTCCGCGCCGGCGACTGGGCCGGCATCGAAGCGCTGGCGCGCGACGCTGCGGCTCTGCGCTAGAGCCTGTCGCGCAGCGCATACCAAAGCATGCCGAGCACGTAGAGCGGCGAGCGCAAAGCGGCGCCCCCGGGAAATTCGGGCGGCGCGATGCCGGCCAGCACATCGAATTGCTCGGCCGTGCCGGCCATGGCTTCGACCAGCACTTTGCCGGTGAGCGCAGGCGCCAGCACGCCTTGGCCCGAATATCCGTGCGCGAAGAAGAGGTCGCCGATGCGGCCGATGTGCGGCATGCGGTTCATGGTGATGGAGACGAGCCCGCCCCAGACGTAGTCGAGACTGGCGCGGCGCATCTGCGGAAACAGCTTCAGCATTTGCGCGCGCACAAAGGCTTTCATGTCGGCGGGAGGCTCTGGCGTATAGCGCTCGCCGCCGCCGAACAGCAGCCGGCCGTCTTCGGTCATGCGGAAGTAATTGACGGCAAAGCGGCTGTCGCTGACGGCGAGACCATCGGCGACGATGTCCTGTGGATCGCGCCATGGGCTGGTCGCGCAGAGATAGTTGGCGACGGGCATGATGCGGCCGGCGATGCGCGGCTCGAGGCCGCCGAGCAGCGCGTCGCACGCCAACACGCCGTAGCGTGCGCGAACGACGCCCTGGCCGACATGCGCCGCGATGCCGCGATCTGCGTCAATGCGCAGCACCCGCGAGCGCTCGTGCAGCGCGACGCCAGCGGCGCGCGCCGCCTCGGCAAGACCGAGCGCATAATTCAGCGGATGCAGGTGGCCGCCCCATTCATCGAGCAGACCGCCATGTATGTCCTGAGCTTTGACCTTGGCGCCGGCCTCTTCTGCGCTGAGCACGCGCACGTGCGGATAGTTCATCGCCCGCGCAAGCGCCTCGGCCTCCTGGCGCAACCAGTGCAAATGGCGCGGCTTGGCGGCGGCGGTCAGATGTCCGTCGGTGCGGAGATCGCAACCGATGTTGTGACGAGCGATGCGGGCGAGGGTCAGCGCGCGCGCTTCGAGCGCGAGGCCGAACAACTGCCGGGCGCGATCGCGCCCATAGCGGGCGACGAGATCGATCGCGCCTTTGCGCCAGCCAGGAATGATCTGGCCTCCATTGCGTCCAGATGCGCCCCAGCCGATGCGCTCGGCTTCGAGCAGCGCGACGGAATAGCCGCGCTCGGCGGCGTTCAGCGCCGCGTGCAGGCCGGTGTAGCCGCCGCCAATGACGACGACGTCGGCGCGCGCCTCCCCTTCCAGCGGCGGCGCCGGTGCGAACGGATTGGCGGTGGCGAGATAATACGACCGCTCCACGCCCAGCGCGGCGCCGATGCTCACGTCATACCTTCAACAAGAGGTGGTCGCGCTCCCAGGAGCTGATCACGCGCTCGAAATTGCTGAGTTCGTGATCCTTGATGCGCTGGAACACGGTGCAGAAGTGCTCACCCAGCAGATCGATCACCGGCCTGCATTCCTTGAAGCGATCGAGGCCTTCGCGCAGCGTCCGCGGCAGGGTGCGCGCCTGCTTATAGGCGCTGCCCTGCACCATCGCAGATGGCGCAATCCTGTCGCGGATGCCGATGTAGCCGCAAACCAGCACGGCGGCGATGGCGAGGTAGGGATTGGCGTCGGCGCCCGGCAGACGGTTTTCGACGCGCCGGTTCTCCGGCGAGGAGATCGGCACACGCAGCCCGCAAGAGCGGTTGTCGTAGCCCCATTGCAGATTGATGGGCGCGGACCAATCCGGGCGCATGCGCCGGAACGAATTGACATTGGGCGCGAACAAGGGCGCGACCTGGCCGAGATACTTTTGCAGGCCGCCGATGAAATGGCGGAACATCTCCGTGTTGCCGTCGCTGCTGTCCTCGGGGCCGGC
>CAZHWA010000027.1:0-11667 GCA_964536175.1 uncultured Terricaulis sp.
CTGCGCCGGTGCTGGATCTCGATTACGCGGAGGATTCCAGCGCCGAGGTGGATGCGAATTTCGTGCTAGCGGGCGACGGGCGCATGATCGAGCTGCAGGCGACCGGCGAGCAGCGCCCGTTCACCGACGAAGAATTCGCCGAGCTGATGCGCCTCGCCAAGCTCGGCTGCGCACGGCTATTCGAGATGCAGCGCCAAGCGGCAGGCTGACATACCCCACAGCGGCGCGCGCTTGCGCGCTCTGTGCGCGCCGTGCTGAAACCCGGGCGCGCCGAGGGCGCGAAGGGATGCACAAATGCGGTTCCGCGCGCACCTGGCGTCTGCTGTGCTGTTAGCTCTTAGCTGGGCCTGCCCGGCGGCCAGCGCACAGGAATGGTCGCTGCAAGTCGAGGGCGACTATGTGCGGCTGAACGTGCCGCCGGGCGCGGCAACGCCGACGATGGACGAGGTGGCCGACCGGCTCGCCGCGCATCTGGGATTGCCCGACGTGGCGGACGGGATCGTGCGCGCCGGCGACACGATCTTCACGGCGCCGGTGCAGCATGGCCGCACCTGGCGGCTGCAAAACGACGTGTTTCGGCGCGGCCGCGACGAAGTGTTCTTGCCGGCCGGCACGCCGTTTCACGAAACCGAATATCAGTACGAGGTCCGCGCCACCGGACCGACGGAAGATACGACGACGCACGACCTGCGCTGGCGCATCTGGTGCGCGCCCCCGCCGCCGGGGGACGATAGAGGCGCGGTCGAAATCTGCATCCGCACGCGCCGCGGCCAGGCCGAGGCGGCGCGGCTGCGGGAATATCGCTCGCATGCGGGCGCGCTGGACTACTTCCCGGTGACTTGGCCCGAACTGGTCGAAGACGCCAGCGCCGCCGCTGAATTGCCGCACCGGGAATGGGCTTACGTTCTGCAGCACGCCTCCAGCCGAAGGATCGCGGTGCGTAACGCCGTCCGCTACGGCGGCCGCACCGAAGACTACGAAACGTTGCGCATCGACCGCGGATCGGATGGCGGCTTCGTTGTCCCTTACGGCGACAACGCCTCAGTCGTACTGACGCCGGAGGGCGAAGGGTTCAGGGTCCGGCTTCGCACCGAGCCGGATATCCGCGCGTTTGCCGCGTCCCCGCTCGGCGCGGCGCAGTAACCTCTATTCTGCAGCGGCGGCGTCGGCGCGTTCGAGTTCGGCGTCGTCTTCGCTGGGCTCGTAGCTCAGGAGTTCGCCCGGCTGGCATTCGAGCACGCGGCAGAGCGCGTTGAGCGTCGAAAAGCGGATCGCCTTGGCCTTGCCGGTCTTCAGAATCGAGAGGTTGGCCAGCGTGACGCCGACCTTCTCGCTGAGCTCGGTCAGCGACATGCGCCGGTCCAGCAGGATGCGATCGAGGGTGACGCGGATCGCCATCAGATCGTCAGCTCCTGCTCTTCCTTGAGCCGCGCGCCCTCGCGAAAGACTTCGGCGAGCACGATCAAAATGAGAATTGATCCCCACGCGGCGATGCGGTCGCCGTCGATGCTGATTGAGATCTCGCGCGCGCCGCTGCCGAACTGCGCCACCAGGAAGGCCGTCAATCCCATCAGCAGGTAGCGCGAGACCTCGATCGCCAGCATGGTGATCCAGATCACGCGCAGGTGCTGAGCGTTCTCACGGCGGAACGGCTCTCCGGAGCTGAAGCTGTCGAACAGCTTCTTCAGTCGCCAGACGATGACGAGAGAACCGCCGATGGCGACGCCGCCGATGAGCAGCGCCGGAACGATGACGGGCCAGGTGGCGCCGCTAGGGCTGTCGTATTCCACACTGAAGGAGCCGCCGTTGTCGCCGACGCGGATTTGGCCGTCGCCGCCGCGCAGGATTTCCGGATCGATGGTCCCGCTGGCGATCAGAGCGAGGACCACCCCATAGCTGATGGCAGCCAACGCCAGAAGTCCGGCCGCCACCCACAGCACGACCCAGGCGATCTGCAGCCCGACCCGGACGATCGATGCGATGGAGCCTTTGCCCAGGGCCTTCATTGCTGCTTCAACACCTCCGCCGGGCGAAGCCTAGCCCGGGGTTTATTGATAAACGATATAGGCCCCTGCCTGTTTAGTCAAACGATGTTGCACGCATGCCCCGCTTGAGCGGCCAACTGGTCGTCGCTTCCCATAATCCTGGCAAGGTGCGCGAAATTTCCGCGTTGGTGACCCCGCTGGGCGTGTCGGCGGTTTCGGCTGCCGCCCTGGGCCTGCCCGAGCCCGAAGAAACTGAGGCGAGCTTCGCCGGCAATGCCGTGCTCAAGGCGCGTGCTGCGGCGCAAGGGGCGGGGCTGCCGGCGCTCGCTGACGATTCAGGGCTCGAAGTGATGGCGCTGGGCGGGTCGCCCGGTGTCTTCTCGGCGCGCTGGGCAGGGCCGAACAGGGATTTCGGCGCCGCCATGGCGCGGGTCTGGCGCGACCTGCAGGAGGGAGGCGCAGAGGATTTTGCCGCGCGCTTTGTCTGCGTGCTGGCGCTGGCTTGGCCGGACGGTTCGGCTGAGACGTTCGAAGGCGAGGCGCGCGGGCGCATCGTCTGGCCGCCGCGCGGCGAGCGCGGCTTCGGCTACGATCCCATCTTCCTGCCCGAAGGCCACGCGCGCACATTCGGCGAGATGGCCCATGAGGAGAAGCTGCCGCTGACGCACCGCGCGCGCGCATTCGAGAAACTGCTGGCGGCATTGCGATGAACGTGGCGGAGGCGGGCTTCGGCATTTACGTGCACTGGCCCTATTGCGCGCGCGTCTGTCCGTATTGCGACTTCAACGTCTATCGCGCGCGCGGGCAGGACAACGCCGCCCTGATCGCTGCGATCGCGCGCGACCTGCGCGCGCATGGCGAGCGCTTCGGCCGACGCACAGCGCAGAGCCTCTTCTTCGGCGGGGGCACGCCCTCGCTATTGACGGGCGCGGAGATCGCAACGCTGATCGAGGCCGCAGCGGATGCGTTCGCGCTCGCGTCCGCGTGCGAGATCACGCTGGAAGCCAATCCGGAAGACGCCGCACTGTTCGCCGAGCATGCGGCCGCCGGCGTCAACCGCTTCTCCATCGGTGCGCAAGCGTTCGACGATGCGGCGCTGAAGGCGCTGGGGCGCCGGCACAACGCAGCGGCGGCGTTGGCCGCCGTGGAGGCGGCGGCGGCGACTGGCCGGCGCGTGTCGCTCGATCTTATCTATGCGCGCGAAGGCCAGAGCCTGGCCGCTTGGCGCGAAGAACTAAAAAGCGCGCTGGCGCTGCCGGTCGAACATGTCTCGCTTTATCAATTGACCGTAGAGCCGCAGACCGCGTTTGCACGCCGCGTTACGCGCGGAGAGCTGGTCCCGCCCAACGTCGAGGCGGCGGCGGCGCTCTACGAAGCGACGCAGGAGGCATGCGATGCAGCGGGATTTCCCGCCTACGAGATTTCCAACCATGCGCGCGGCGATGCGGCGCGATCGCAGCACAATCTTATCTATTGGCGCAGCGGCGACTGGATCGGCGTCGGCCCCGGCGCGCACGGGCGCATGACGCAGAACGGCGCGCGTTATGGGCTCGAGGCGCAACGCCGGCCGCAGGACTACATCGACGCCGTCGCCGAGCACGGCGCAGGCTGGATCGAGGAGACCCAGCTCAGCGCCGAGGAAACGGCCGACGAGATGCTGTTGATGGGGCTTCGTCTCGCCGAAGGGCTTGAACTTGCGGGCGTGGAGGGGTTGCGCGGGCGCCCGCTCAACCGCGCGGCGCTGGCCTGGCTTATAGAGCAGGGTTTGGTTGCGCATGAGCGGGGCAGGGTGCGTCTCACGCGGGCGGGGCGCGTGTTGGCCAACAGAATCGCCGCAGAATTGGCGTCGTAATCGGCGGCCTTGGCGTCAAGAGACTCTTGCCAAGCCGGCTTGCTCGGCGCCCGCCCACTGGCGTCTCAGGCTGAGCGCCTCGGCGATGTGAATGCGCCGTACCGCCTGGGAGCCGTCGAGATCGGCGATGCTGCGCGCGACTTTCAGCGTGCGGTGATAGGCGCGTGCCGACAACGCCAGCGCTTCGGCGGCTTTCGACAACAGCGCCGCGCCAGGCGCGTCGGGCGCGGCCACCTTGTCGAGCGCTTCGTGATCGAGCACGGCGTTGAGACCGAGCGCGCGATCGGTTTGCGCTTGGCGCGCCTGCGTCACGCGCGCGGCCGCTTCGGCGGTCCCTTCCGATGGCGGGGGCAGGGCGAGATCGGCCGGCGTCACAGGCGGCACGTCCAATTGGATGTCGATGCGGTCGAGCAGCGGTCCCGACAGGCGCGCTTGATACTCGATGGCGCAGCGCGGCCCGCGCCGGCACAAGCCCGCCCCGGGCCCGCCGCCGCAGCGGCACGGGTTCATGGCGGCCGCCAGCAATATGCGCGCAGGATAGGTGACGTGATGATTGGCGCGCGCGATCAGCACGTGACCGGTCTCAAGCGGCTGGCGCAGCGCATCGAGCGCCTGCTGACTGAATTCCGGAAGCTCATCGAGGAAGAGCACGCCCTGATGTGCGAGCGAAATCTCGCCAGGTTTCGCGCGCAATCCGCCGCCGACCAGCGCCGCCATCGAGGCCGAATGGTGCGGCGCCCGGAATGGGCGCGTGCGCGTCAGGCGTCCGCGTTCGAGCAAGCCGGCAACCGAGTGCAGCATGGAGACTTCGAGCAGTTCTTCGCTCGACAGCGGCGGCATGAGGCCGGGCAGGCGTTGCGCCAGCATCGACTTGCCCGCGCCCGGCGGGCCGACGAACAGAATGTTGTGTGCGCCGGCCGCGGCGATCTCCAGCGCGCGCTTTGCCTGTTCTTGTCCGCGCACGTCGCGCAAATCCGGCACGGCGCCGCCGGCGACGAGATCTCCGCGCTCCGGCGGCTTCAATGCCGCGCCGCCACGGAAATGATTGACCAGCGACAGCAGCGAGGGCGCGGCGATGACTTCGCCGCCCGCCCAGGCCGCCTCCGGCCCGCAGGCTTCAGGACAGATGAACCCAGCGCCCATGCCGTGCGCCGCCATCGCCGCGGGCAAAGCGCCAGGCGCCGGCGCCAATGCGCCGTCGAGACCAACCTCGCCAAAACAGACGAGGCCGTCGAGCGCGTCGTGCGGCAAGGCGCCGATCGCCGCCATCGTCGCGAGCGCGATGGGCAGATCGTAGTGCGTGCCTTCTTTGGGCAAATCGGCTGGGGCCAGATTGACGACGAGGCGGCCGGCCGGGATGGCAAGGCCGATCGAAGCGAACGCGGCGCGCACGCGCTCGCGCGCTTCGGAAACGGCCTTATCGCCAAGGCCGACGATGACAATGCCGTGGGCGCCGCCCGTCAGCTGGACCTGAACCTCGACACGGCGCGCTTCGAGCCCCGCGAAAGCCACCGTCGTTGCATTGGCGCACGTTTGCATGCTGCCCGCCTTTATCCACAGGACCGGGCCTGGTAGTGTCTCAGTTTGAAATTCTCAAAACTGCATAGGTGCTTGAGCTTGGGGCCGGCGCGTCCCATGCTTAGCGGTAAGGAGAACCTTGCCCCATGCCTAAAGGCCCACGCGGAGAGAAGCGTCCTACAGACGTAATAGGCAGCGCCATAAAGGTTGGCCGCATCGCTGTGGGCGATGAGGAAGAAGTCCTAGAGCCTGACGGGAAGGACCCGGCAGCCAAGGCCCTAGGGGCTAAGGGAGGCGCGGCGCGCGCTAAATCCCTCTCCGCTAAGAAGCGGTCTGAGATCGCTAAGAAAGCCGCCAAGAGCCGCTGGAAGAAGTAAGCGGCTAGGTGCGCTTCTTCGCCTTGGCGGCCCCTGGGGCCGGGTTCACCATTGCAGCATCCACGACTAGTGCAGCAGGCGCGCCAGCGGGCGCGCGCTGAAGGCCGATCTTGGAAATCGCGACCAGCGCCCCCGGCAAGACACTTTTTTCGTCTTGTCCAAAGTTGCCCGCACCAAAATTGAACTCGACGTAGAGCATCCACTGTCCCTCGTGAATGCTCAGCTTCTTTATGAGCGCCTCTGCCACCTCATGGTGAGAAAGCTGGAATTGTGTCGCTTCAGGCATCTTCACGCTCAAGGTCTGGGTATGTGGGGGGTAGCGCCGCTTGAGCCAGCCACGAGTAGCCCTCTGACCGGATGCGTCCGACGCTCCGTGCCGTGGCTTGCTGCGCTGGATGAGTGAGGATCAGCACCTGAGCAATCGGCGCAGCCGGCTCACCAGAGGACCGTCCGCCAATGCTCTCCGCGACGCCGCTCACGATGAACTGATTGAGGCTCACGCCCTCACGCTCGGCAGCCACTGCGGCCTTCCTATGCAGGCTGCGCGGCATCCGAACCACAAACTTTCCGCTGTAGCCAGTGTGATCCAGCGGCGCAGGAATGTGCTGACCCGAGGCGATCATCCCTTCCAGCCACGCCAATGCTACGTCCTCAAGCGAGTTCATCGCCTCGTCGCGCGTGTCACCCGTTGCGATGCAACCCTCAAATTCGAGAATCTCCGCCGTGAACGTTCCATCCTCGTCGGGCACGACCGCGCGCATGTAAGGCAGCTTTAGATATTCTGCTGCCGTCATTTGTGGCTCAGCCTTCGTCTTCATCGTTTTCTTCATCGTCATGCTCTGTGCCCCCCAACTGCTCTTCCCAGCACAGGAGATCGTTTTCGAGAGAGTCCAGCACGTTGTTCCGGACCTTCGGCGTCAAATCCCGGCCCTTGTGAATAGGGATAGACAGCGGCGGCAGGCGAAACACCTGACTCTCCCAAGTCGGCTCCTTTCCTCGGTTCACTCGCTCTCGTCCGAGAGCCTCGGCAACCCGGATTAGATCGACCGCCTTTTGGGGCGAACGACGCATCCGGGCCAATTCCCCGCGAAGCTTCCCTAGCTTCCTACCGTTCATGGTACTATATGCGATATCACAGGCGGGGTACAAGGGTCAAACGTCCCTAACGCTGCGGAACAAACGGCAGAATTTTCAATCCGACCATGCTTGACGCTAAGCATAAAGTTCAGTATATAGGGGGCATGGCAAACGTGCTGCCTCTCGCCAAACGCGTTCAAATCCTGAACCTCCTTTGCGAGGGCGCGTCCATGCGGTCGATCTCCCGCGTGGTTGGCGTGTCCATCAACACGGTCACCAAGCTTCTCGAAGATGCGGGTGAGACCTGCTTGGACTTGCACGATCAGCTCGTGACGCACGTTCAGGCCAAGAACGTCCAATGCGATGAAATTTGGAGCTTCTGCTACGCCAAGGCTCGCAACGTCCCCAGCGCCAAGGCCGCGCCGGACGGCGCCGGCGACGTCTGGACGTGGACGGCGCTCGATAGCGATAGCAAGCTCATCATTTCCTACCTGGCCTCAGGGCGCACGCAGGGCGCGGCTATCGCGTTCATGGAAGATGTGGCCCGTCGCATCTCCGGCCGCGTCCAGCTCACCACGGACGGCCATAACGCCTATACTGGGGCGGTTTCGATTGCGTTCGGCAAGAACGTCGATTTCGCCCAGCTTGTGAAAACCTACGCCGCCGAACAAGGGAGCGGGCCAGAGCGCCGCTACTCACCGCCAGTCTGCACCGGCGCGCACAAGATCCCCGTCACCGGCAGCCCAGATATGGCGAAGGTTTCGACCTCGCGCGTTGAACGCGCCAATCTCACCATGCGTATGGGCATGCGCCGCTTTACGCGCCTCACCAACGCGCATTCTAAGAAGTACGCCAACCACCTCTACGCGCTGGCGCTGTTCTTCATGCACTACAATTTCGTGCGCCAGCATAAGGCGCATCGCATGTCCCCCGCGATGGCCGCTGGCCTCACCGATCGCTTGTGGTCGATGGAAGATATCGCGGAGCGGATTGATACGCGCGTGAACCAGCCCAAGCAGCGCGGCCGTTACAAGAAGCGGACCTAGGGCGCGTTCTTGAAGTAGTTGAGAATGCGCCGGGCTGTGAACGGCGAATCCTCCACGCCATCCCGAATCGCAAGCAGCAAATCGTCTGTTACATCATCATGGGCCGTATAGACAAAGGTATCCACCAGCTTGGAAAGGCGCGCTGCCGCGATGATCTCAGCGCGGCGATATTCAACGTAGCTATCCTTCGTAATGAAGCGGTGCTCCCCCGCGTTCACGATGCACGTGGTATCGTGCTTCATGTTCGGTTTGATGGAAGAGACATTCACAAGCAAATGCTCCCCGGCGGGGCACTTGTCAGTGAGGATAACGAATAGATGCTTGGTGCCGCCGGTTGGGATCAGCACCGTACCCTTCTTATAGGGTACGTACGCCATTACTCAGCGAGCAGCGCGACGCGGAGTTTGCGGTCCTCGTGAACGCGAGCATCAAGCTCGTCGGCATTAGGCTTCTTGAGGAACTTGAAAACGCGCTCGTATGGGATTGCCGCAGAGGACCCGTCCGGGTCTTCCCACTCAGGACAGTTGTCATGTGTCCAGTCTCGCAATTCCCACTGGTCCATGTGACCGAAGTCGGTCCAGACAGCGTGCAGCGTTTTTAGTTCGGCGGGACTCAATTCGTCTAGATCATCGTCGGCAATGTGCTTCGCCAAGCCGACAAAATGTCCCGCTCGGTCTGTCACGAACTCATCCCAGCCATCCTTGTTGATGACGAGTCCGTTGATGTAGTTGAGCGTCATCGAATTGACGGGGCCGTTGTCCATCGACACGAGTTTGTCGCCGCAGATTGGGAAGTCATATTCTTCCATGTTCTTGCGGTCGGCTATGTAAACCAGCTTGGTCAGCTTGAGCACATTGATCTCACCACCTTGTTCGCGTGCGAAGAAGGCAACGACCTGAGCGGCTTTGCGAGAGTTGAACCAGACGGGCATCGGGCAGATTCAGATTCCTGGCGCAGGCGGCTGCAAGAACCGGGCCTACGTTGGTTAATCAAACCCTAACGGTATGCTCCTGTTTTGTTCGCTTCAAGGCGCATTGTATGACCTGAACTCCTTTGCGAGGGGTTCGCCAACGTGGCAAAAAAAGTCTCACCCTAGGCACAGTTTGCCGAGCGACGCGGAACGCAGCTTGCCGGACGAGCACTGGCCCCCTCCCGAAGAAGCAGAGCGCGAGCGCAAGCGCTTAGACGCCCTCCGCCCCTGGCACAGGATCGCGTGGGTGCTCGTCGGGGTGCTTGTCGTGGTGGGGCTGTACCTGAAAGCGAAGGAGCTGGGGGGATGGTGAAATCCACAGAACATTCAGGGACTTAGCTCTGTGGATAATTTCTGCGCATGTGGATATGTCCGCTGCGCCTCAAAAAACCCAGCGTTTTCCTACTCATACACCGCTAAGCACAGGTTTCAGTTTTCAAACTGAGACAGTGCCCCGGGCCTCAAATCGTACAGGACGAGAACAAAAGCGCAACACAAATCGAACGCGCGCGCGCGCGGATCGAGTTTTGGCCAGGTTACTCCCAGGATTGGGGCTCGCCAGGAAATAAGGTTCGGTTTTCCGAGCTTTAATACGGCGAGGCGGATGCCGCTGGATTGGCGTTGGGGCCGCGGTACTCCGGCGTCCCCGGCGCCTGGGCATAGGAAGTCTGGTTCGGGTGGCGGACTTGCATAAACGATACAACCCGCCGCACGCCGGGCACGACGCTGGCGATCTCAGCGGCGCGCTCGAGTTCGTGTTGGCTGCGCGCGATACCCATCAAATAAACGTTGCCGTGGAAGGTTTCGATATTGACGTTGATCGCGCGCACCGAGGGACTTGCGGCCAGCCGCGCGCGGATGTGCGCGGTGATGAGTTCATCTTGCGCGCTGCGTACAAAGCCTGAGCGCGGTCCGACGAAGATCTCATTGTAGACGTTGTCGATTGCGCCGACGCCGCGGGCGATTGTCTCCGCGGCCTGACGATGCTCTGCCGTCGGCGCGGCGCCCGAAAGCAAGAGATTGCCGTTGGCCACTTCGACGTCGACCTCGGCGAAGGCGGCGCTATCGGCAGCCAGCAGGCGCATCTTCACCTGATTTGATGCGGCCGCGTCGTCGATGCCTTCGCCGATCGTGCGGTCCTGGACCGCATAGACGCCGACGCTGGCGGCGGCCCCGATGGCGGCCGTGGTGCAGCCGCACACGGCCGCGCCGGCAGCGAAGACAGCGGTGAGCAAGAGCGCACGCATGACGGGCAGAGTGTGCGCGGCGAGGCGTTTCCGTGGGCTTAAGCTCAGCCGAGGCGCGGCTCGTCGAACCAGGCGGCGCGTTCATGACGCGGCAACAAACCTGAACCGATCACTATCAGATCGAATCGGATGGGCGCGGACGTCAGGCGCCAACGGGCGGCAAGCGCCTGGGCGGCGCGTGCGATGCGGCTTTGCGCCATCGGCGTCACCGCAAAAATGCCGGCGTCGTAGCTGCTCCGCGCCTTGACCTCGACGATGACAAGCACGCCATTTTTCCAGGCGGCTATGTCAACTTCGCCATAGGGCGTGCGGCAGCGATGGCCGAGAATGCGATAGCCTTTGGCGATCAGAAACAGCGCCGCTGTCCACTCGGCGATGCGGCCGCGGCGTTCGGCGCGTTGGCGTTTCACGCGCCCGCCTTCAAGCGAAGCGCGCGCACATAGGCACGCTTGCGCGACACACCAAGCGCGGCAGCCGCGCGCGCAGCCGCCTCTTTGACGCCGTGCGCGAGTTCGTTTTCGAGAAAGGCGTCGAGCTGCTCGTCGCTCGCTTCCTCCTGCGGCGGCGGCGGCGCGACGACGACCACGATTTCGCCCTTCGGCGCGCCAGCCTCGGCGTAGTGGGCGGCAAGGAGCGTAAGCCCGCCGCGCCGCGTCTCCTCGAAGAGTTTTGTGAGTTCGCGCGCGACCGCGGCCGGACGGTCGCCGAACAGATGCGCCATGTCGGCTAGCGAGTCGGCAAGGCGCGGGCCGGTCTCGTAAAAGATCAGCGTTGCTTGCACGTGCGCGAGCTCTGCAAGCGCGGTGCGCCGCGCGCTTTGCTTCGCCGGCAAGAAGCCGGCGAACAGAAAGCGATCGCTGGGCAATCCCGAGACGGCAAGTCCGGCGAGCAACGCCGATGGCCCGGGTATGGGTATGACGCGGTGGTCCGCATCGAGCGCAGCGCGCGTGAGTTTGAAGCCCGGGTCCGAAACGAGCGGCGTGCCGGCATCGGAGATCAGCGCCACGCTTTCTCCCGCGGCGAGCGCGGACAGGATCTCGGCGCGCGCCGATTCGGCATTGTGCTCGTGGTAAAGCCCGAGCCGGGGCTTGAGGCCATAGGCATTTAACAGCTTGCGGGCCACTCGAGTGTCCTCAGCATAGACCCGGTTCGCGGCGCCCAGCACATCGAGGGCGCGCAGGGTGATGTCGCGCAGGTTGCCGATGGGCGTGGCTACCACATAAAGGCCAGCTTCCAGCGGTGGACTGGGCTGGCGGGCGCCGATACGGTCCGGCCCGGTTCTTTCGGGGTTGCTCATGGCCTGCAAATCATCCTCGCGGACGCCGCTCGCGCCAAGCTGGAAGACGGGCGCGGCGGTTTCACTGGCCGCTTTCATGGCGGCGTGCGCCACCGCGCCGGTCCCCAGCCCAACGCCGCCGCCGCCTGGGCCCATAGCTCCGCCGGAAGCGCAGGTGCAGACCCGCGACGGCGTCACCCCGCCGTTTATGCGTGGGCGCGACATCGTCCGTGTCGGGCTGCTGTTGCCGTTCGCGTTGCGGCCGCAAGAGGCGACCGCGCTCTACAACGCCGCGGAACTGGCGCTATTTGACCACGGC
>CAZHWA010000028.1:0-11462 GCA_964536175.1 uncultured Terricaulis sp.
GCATCGAGCCGCCTTTACCTTTGGAGTAGCCGTCGCGCCTGCCCGTGAGCTCAGCCATGACGCCGTTCGCTGTCATGCCAGCCGCGAGCATGTGACCGTGATCGCGATAGGCGGTGATGACTTGGTCGCCGTCTTTAAGCGCGGCTTGCATGCCGACGACGACCGCTTCCTGACCAATATAAAGGTGACAGAAACCGCCGATCAGACCCATCCCGTAGAGCTGGCCGGCGCGTTCCTCGAAGCGGCGGATAAGCAGCATGTCGCGATAATATTGCAGCAGGTCGTCCTTGCTCGCTTCGGCCGTGGGCGAGCCGTTCGGTTTCTTGGCGGCTTGAGCCATGTCGTGCGTCTCCTCGACCACAAGCGTAGCCGTTTGCGATGCAAGCTCGCCACACGCTGCGGCGCGTCTCTCTTATGCGGGATTGAGATAGCTCGCCAGCGAGCTTTGCGAAGCTGGAATGCTACGGATCCAGCGTGAAAACCAGCTCTTCGCGGTCCCCGGCGGCCAGCGTTATGCGGGCCCGCTCGTCAAGGTAGTCGAGATCCAATGTGGCGAGCCTCAGCCGTGCAGCGCGGACTTCCAGTTCGGCCCGCTCATCCTCCAGCGCCGCCACGCGTATTTCGAGCGCACGCTCCTGCGCCTGCAGATCAACATAGGCCAAGAGGCCCTGTCTGCCCGTCAAGGCGTGCGCGCCGAGATAAACAATGGCCGCGCCCAGCCCCAGACTGAGGGCCGCGGCCCCACGTTTCGCCATCGTACCGACCCCGATTCGGGGGCACGTTGAGTCGCTTTGGTTTAAGAATCGTAAAGATTCAAAAATATTCTCGATTTGTTCGCTCGGACAATTCTTGGCTTAAACACAAAGTGTTAGCGCGACGACACAAGATGTAGCGCATCGCAAATCGGCGAATGCGCCGCCGGTAGCGTGGGTGGCCACTAAGAATTTTTTGCCTGGCGTCTCGAAAAGAACGGCGCGGGTACATCCGCGCCGTGAGATCAAGGAAGGAGGAAGGATCGCCTCAGGCAATGACGAGAGCGGCTTGGTGCAGGGTGGCGAAAGCGCCCGGCGCCAAGGCGGCCAGCGCAAGCAGGAGGCAAGTGAAACGGATCAACATGGCCGGGCTCCTCACGTCATCGCTATCCGCGACACCCCTTAGGTAGAACGGCCCTCAGCGCACCGCCGTGACGGGCGTCACCGGACCGCCTTACTCCACTTCCGCTCCGGTGCGGCTGATCGCCAGCGAGAGGATGCGGTTAAGCAGGTCGGGGTATTCGAGACCGTCATAGAGCGCTGACTGGGCAAATTCCTCGGTCCTGGCGATTTCCGGGTTTGGGTTGGCCTCGATGAAATAAGGCACGCCTTCTGGCGTTAGCCGAAAGTCGATACGGTTATAGCCGTCCATTTCGAGCACGCGGCATATGCGTTTGGCCGTGTCGCGCAGGCGCGTTTCCACGTTCGCCGGCAGCCCTTCTGCAGGCCCCTGGATGACACCGCGCCGCTCCTGATATTCGAGGTTATGCTTGGCGCGCTCGGTGGCGATCGGCAATGCGCCCGGCGGCAGGCTTTCGAACTCCAGCTCCCAGATAGGCAGCGCGCGCAGCCGTTCGTTGCCGAGCACGCCAACGTAGATTTCGCGTCCCTCGATGTATTGCTCGGCGATGGCGCCGGTGCCGATGCGTTCGTGCACAAAACGCACCCGCTCGGCCAATTGTTCGTCGTTATGCACGACTGAAGCCTGCGAGATGCCGACGGAGGCGTCTTCCAGCACGCTCTTGACGATGAGAGGAAACTCAAGCTTGGCCGGGCGCCGGACTTTGCGTCCGATTGGAAAGGTGGCGAACGCCGGCGCCGGCATGCGGTGATACTTCACCAGCTTCTTGGAAAGATCTTTTCCTTGCGACAGCACGTGCCCCCGGGGATTGCAGCCTGTGTAGGGCACGCGCAGCAATTCAAGAAAACCGGCGATGTTCTGGCCGTACACGGTCTGTCCGTGAAACTCGACCAACAGATTGAAGACGACGTCGGGCTTCCATTCCTCAATGGCGTCACGGATCGGCGCCAGGTCATACTGCACCCCGAGCGTTTTGACTTCGTGCCCGCTCTCCCGCAGCGTGGAGACGACGTCGTACTCGGTCTTCCACTCGAACGCCTCTTTGTCGGAAAACCCTTCACGGGAATCCGGCGGCACAAGATCGGGATGGCACAACACCAGAACGCGCAGTTTTCTCATACTGCAAATGACTGCCGCCGCGCCGATGTGTAAAGAGAAGACACCGCCTTGGTGCTGAGAAGCGCGGTCAATTCCAGACGCACGCGTTGCTCACTGCTGGGCGCGCGCAGCTTCAACGCCCGGCAACGGTCAATCATGTCGTCAAGCGCTGCGTCGAGCGCGACGGGATACTCGCCCGTCCAGCGCGCCACCGAGCGGCGGATCTGGCTGCGATTGCGCCGGATCACGGCCGACGCCTGTGGCGCGGTGCGGTGGGCCGGATCGTCCGAGAAAATGCGCACCAGCTCACGGTCGAAAATACTTGGCGCGTCGATGGCGTAGCGCTCGCGCTTTTCCGCGTAGTGCTCGGCGAGCGTCATGGACAGGCTCGGTAAAGGATCGACTTCGACGCGCTGCTTCGGCGGCGGTTTGACGCCGCTCAGTTCGCGCATCAGCTCGTCGACATATTCCAACTTCTTCAAGGCCGGCCAAGTGGCGTAGCGCTTGCGCCAGTTAGACCGCGGCGCCAACCAGACTGCGAAGGTCTCGGCGAAATCCTCGTCTGGATGACACTGCGCGTACCAGCGGCGCAGATGCAGCACATAGCGGCGGCTCGCCGGATTTGGCCGATAGTGCTCGGGATACGGCAGCGTCGATTGGCCAAACAACTCGCGCCAGCGCTTGCGCCGGTGCAGCCCGAAGGCGCGCTGCACCACATGCCCCGCCTCGTGCCGCAGGATGCGCATGCATTCCCGACGCGTACCTCCTTCCACCTCCAGCACCATCTTGCGCTCAAGCCGCATCAGACGGGGGTGCGCCAGATAGAAGGGAGCGGCGATGCCGGGGGTATTGTGTGGACTGAACCACTCGTCCGAGAGCCAAGCGTGCGCGCGTACGGCCAACCCCTTCGCAGCCAGCTCCTGGTGCAGATCGGTCAGCCGCCCTTCCAGCCAGGTGCCCGGGATGCGGACGCCAAGGTCCTTCAGGCGCACTTCGAGCAGCTCGTCATCGCCGGCCTCGGCCCACCAGGGCTCGCGAACTTTGCGACGGGAGCGGCGCGTAAGACTCATTGACCGATGCTAGCCATGACGTTCGGGCCTGCGCAAATGTTCCGCCTCCGAGCTGAGGGGCCCGGCCGGACTGAACATGGGCGTTATCGCGGGGGAGTGAAAATGGCGTTTCTAAATCGGCGCTATGGCGGTGGCGCGCCTGCTCTCCTGTTCTCTATGCTGGCGACGACCTGGGCGTGCGCCGGCGCGTCTGGGCAAGACCGCCAACGCGCATCCGGCTTCGTCGACGCTGCGACGCGCGCGCCGGGGCTCGTGGTCGAAATGCGCTATGCCGGCCCGCACAATTTCACGGGCAGGCCGATCGAGGGCTATGATGCAAATATTTGCTTGCTCAGCGAACCTGCGGCCTCGGCCCTGGCAGCGGTGCAACGGAGGCTGGCCGCATTGGGGCGGGGCCTCAAGGTCTATGACTGCTATAGGCCAGTCCGCGCCGTTGCGGATTTTGCCGCCTGGGCGCGCGACCTGGACGACCAGGCGACGAAGCCGGAATTCTATCCCAACGTCGAGAAAGATCAGCTCTTCGCGCTGGGATATATTGCCGAGCGCTCAGGTCATTCGCGCGGCTCGACCGTGGACGTCACGTTGGTCGACCTCGCCACCGGCGCCGAGCTCGATATGGGCACGCCCTACGACCTGTTCGATCCACGTTCATGGCCAAGCGACACGAGCGTCTCACCGGAAGCGCAGGCAAACCGCAGCGCGTTGCGCGATGTCATGATCGCGCATGGCTTCCGACCGCTGCGCGAAGAGTGGTGGCATTTTACGCTGGAAAGCGAGCCGTATCCGGCGACCTATTTCGATTTCCCGGTGCGGTGAGGTTTAGCGCCCGACAATCGTGCTTGCGCCTGCATATTCGCCCTGGTCGTCAAGAATTTCGGCAATGCGGATGAGCTGATTGTACTTTGCCGTGCGATCCGAGCGCGCGAGCGAGCCAGTTTTGATCTGGCCGCAATTCGTCGCCACCGCCAGATCGGCGATGGTGGCGTCTTCGGTCTCGCCGCTGCGATGGCTCATCACTGCGCTGTAGCCGGCGCGCTGGGCCATATCCACAACGTCCAGCGTTTCAGTCAGCGTGCCGATCTGGTTGACCTTGATCAGAATAGCGTTGGCGAGCCCCTTTTCGAAGCCAAGCTCGAGCCGGCGTATATTGGTGACGAACAGATCGTCGCCGACAAGCTGACAACGATCGCCCACCAATTCGGTGAGCGCGCGCCAGCCCTCGAAATCGTCTTCCGACATGCCGTCTTCAATCGAGACGATCGGATAGCGCTCGATTAGGTCGGCAAGATACGCCGCGTGCTGGTCCGGCGACAGCGACTTGCCCTCACCCTCAAGCTCGTACTTGCCGCCCTTGAAATACTCGGTTGAGGCGCAATCGAGCGCTAGCGCCACATCCTCGCCCGGAACGTATCCGGCCTTCTCGACTGCCTTGAGGATGAAGCCGATGGCTTCTTCGGCGCTGGCGAGGTTCGGCGCAAAGCCACCCTCGTCGCCCACGTTGGTGGCATGGCCAGCGTCCTTCAGCTGCTGCTTCAGGGTGTGAAACACTTCCGCGCCCACGCGGACGGCGTCGGCGATAGTATCGGCGCCGACCGGCATGATCATGAATTCCTGGATGTCGATCGGATTGTCGGCGTGGGCGCCGCCATTGACAATGTTCATCATCGGGCAAGGCAGCACGCGCGCCTGCACACCGCCGAGGTAACGAAAGAGCGGCTGGCGCGCTGCGCCTGCGGCAGCCTTGGCGATGGCGAGCGAGACGCCGAGAATAGAATTGGCGCCGAGGCGCGCCTTGTTGTCCGTGCCGTCGAGCTCAATGAGGATGCGGTCGATGCGGCGCTGGTCTTCGGCGTCCATGCCGACGAGGGCATTGGCGAGTTCGCCGTTTACGGCCTCCACAGCGTCGCGCACGCCTTTGCCAAGATAGCGATCCGGTTCTCCGTCGCGCTTCTCAATCGCTTCATGGGCGCCCGTTGAAGCGCCGGAGGGGACCGCCGCACGGCCCATCGAACCGTCCTCGAGCTGGACATCGACTTCGACAGTGGGATTGCCCCGGCTATCGAGAATCTCACGGCCAACGATATCGACGATGCCGGTCATGGGGTGCCTTTCAGATCGCGTGCGCCGTTTGAAGCCAAGGGCGACAAAAGACAAGCCCGGCGGGCCGATAGCGGCCATGCGCCAGCGCGCCGGCCGCGCCGGCCGGCGGTCAGCTCCCTGGCAGCCGCGATCAGTCTTCCTTGGGCTTCAGGATCTGCTTGCCGCGATAGCGGCCGCTCTTGAGGTCGATGTGATGCGGGCGGCGCAAATCGCCCGTCTCGGCATCTTCCACGTAAGCGTTTTTCGCCAGCTTATCGTGGGCGCGGCGCATGCCGCGCCGAGAGGGCGAGGTTTTTCGTTTCGGAACGGCCATGGCCGGAAATCTCCTGGTCCCCGCGCCGGGCGGGGCGAAGCGGGGCTGATAGTCGATCGCTCGCCTCGCGGCAAGCTGGCGCGCCACTTGGGGAACGCCTCTGGCAGAGCTACGTTGGCGAGCCAAGGAGCATTCCATGACCGTCCGCGACGATCCGGAGCCGCCGGAAGACTTTCCCCTCGACCGGGAGACTTTGGCCTACATCATTCTCAAGGCGCGCGCCTTCGACGCCCTCGTGGCGTCGGACGATCCCACCGACGCCTCTGCAGCGACCGACGATCGCTTCGTCGATGCGCTCGAAGACGAAAGCGACAACCCGGTAGGCCGGGAGTTGCGCGCCGCGATCTCCGCGCTCGATACCGACTCGCGGGCGGCGCTGGTGGCGCTGACCTGGGTCGGACGCGGCGATTACGAAGCCGGCGAATGGGCTGAAGCGGTCTCCGTTGCTCGTGAGCGCGGCGAAGCTTCGACGTCGCGTTACCTGATGGGGATTCCTCTGTTGGGGGACTACCTCGCCGACGGGGCGGACGCACTCGGCATCTCCGTGGCCGACGACGAAATGCTCGGACTGCATAATCCGGACATCGGAACGCGACGCAACGCCTAGGCGCGTTCTCGCCATGCAGACCTCTGACAGGCGGTCGACATACGCTTGACAGCGCAGATTGTGTCGCGACGATGGCGGCCCTCACCGTCGCCGCCAAGGCTGGTGGCGACGGCTTAGGGACCCGCGGTGGGGCGGGTGGAACGACGCGGTGAGCGGAGCCCGCTCACCGCGTTTTCCTTGCTGATGTCACGCCAGCACCGGCAGCGCGCAAAGCGCCAAGCGATGAGCACGGGTCTGCGTGCGACGGCTTTCAGGACAGCCTTCAGCGCGTGTCGACCGACCCGCCCATCGAGGTGGAGATGTCGCGCCCGCCGGCGCCGCCGGCGACATTTATCGAGCCGCCCATCGACGCCGTGGCATCGTAGGATCGGCTGGCGAACGCGCGGATGTCGCCGCCCATCGAGGCAGACGCGTCGACTGTTTCGCACTGCAGGTCATCGCTGCGCACATAGGCGCCCATCGACGCGGAAACGTCGTGCCTGTGGCAGGCCCCGGCAATGCGCAGGTCGCCGCCCATCGAGGCCGAACTGGAAACGGTGTTGCAGCGCGCCCCGGCGACATTGACGGATCCGCCCATCGATGCGCCCACGATGAGGTCCGTGCAAGGATGATCGGCCAGATCGGCCGTGAGTTGGGCGCCGCGCGCGGCGGAAAGGGCGTCCACGGCCGGCGCAGTAACCTGTACGTGCGCATCCAGGCGCGGGCTGCGACCGAACCAGGGCCGGCGCGCGTCCTCGATATAGAGCGTGCGCCCATCGACGCGCGTCCGTACCCGGTCGGCATCCGATCCGGTGACTTCGACGGCATGACGGTCGCCGACCGACACCGTGACGGTGAGGCGATCTTCCGCGTCGATGGCGGTGAACCCCGACAAAGTGCGGACGTCGGCGGCCGCGGCGCTGGCGGAGGCCAGAGCCAGCAGGCCGGACACGATGAACCGTTTCATGACTTTCTCCCCAAGGCAGATGGCGGCCATGCGGCCGGGCTGCGCCTGTCGGGGAGATGCGCCCTGCCCTCGGATTGGATGCGCGTCATGTGATGTTGCCGCGGGCGAACTCACGAGTGAGGCTGCGCAACATGGCCGGCGCCGTCTTGCGGTCGAAGCCGACCGCCTCAGTGTAATCCACCAGTGCGGCGTGTTCACGCTCGTCAAACTGGCCATCGGCGACAAAAACGGTCAACAACGCCTTCAGCAACGCCACCTTCTGCTCTCTGGAGAACGTGCGCGATCGGGCCTCCAGGTAGGCGACCAGCTCCTCTTTGGTGAGAGCGGCCTTGGCGAAGGCGGCTTCAACGACTTGCGCCGTATATGTCGGGCCCGCCAGTTCCGCGATGGCCCGGGCCACTTCGCGCCGCTCAGCCTCGTTGGCGCGCCCGTCAATCTTGGCGGCGTTTACCAACACTTCGAGCGCGTAGTCGGTAAAGCTGGCGCCCACCGCTCGCTCGGTCTTTCGGGCGCGCAACGAGCGAACGAAGGTACGCAAAGCGAGCCAGGCCACGGCAAGCACGACGAGCAGGAACAGCGCAAGCGCCCCGCCGCCCGCGTCCGCAGCGGCGGGCCCGGCCGCCGCCGCTGTTGTGCCGATCCAAACCGCTTCGGTGAGTCCCATCGAGGGAACTTGGTGGCATGGCCTGTCGTGCGCGTCCACCGGGTTGACCCGTAAGGGGAGCGCCATAGCTCAGCTTCAAGCGAGGGGGCGCTAACAAATGAGGCGCTGCAAAATGAAAATACGCGATGTAATGACCCCGAGCGTGCGCACCGTCGCGCCGACCGCTACGATTCGCGAAGCTGCGCAAATCATGGCCGAGACGGACGTCGGCGTGCTTCCCGTCGCCGATAACGAACGCCTCCTCGGCATGGTGACGGACCGCGACATCGCCGTGCGCGCCGTAGCGCTCGGGCGCAATGCCGAGACGCCGGTGCGCGAAGCGATGAGCCCGGAAATCAAATACTGCTTCGAAGACGATGATGTCGACGACGTCTGCGAGAACATGGCCGACCAGCAGCTTCGGCGGCTGCCAGTTGTGGATCGCGACAAAAACCTCGTCGGCATCGTCTCGCTGGCCGATCTCGCCAATCGCGCCGACAGCGACGCGGCGGGCGAAGCGCTCGAAGGCATCACGCGCCCGGGCGGACAGCACTCGCAAAGGCCGATGCATTAGGGGCCGCACATGCGCTGTGACGTTTGCGGGAACGACTACGACAAGGCCTTTCAGGTCACACGAGACGGGCGCACGATGACCTTCGATGCATTCGAGTGCGCCATTCACGCGATGGCGCCGCGCTGCGCGCATTGTGAGTGCATCATCGTCGGCCACGGCGTCGAGACCGCCGATGCGATCTATTGCTGCGCCCACTGCTCGCGTCAGGAAGGCGAACGCGGGCTGCAGGATCGCGTGTGAGCCCTCCGGGTCACAGCGCCATGGCCGTGACGCTGTTGCGCCGTCCCAGAAAGGCGGCGTTGAACATCTGACGCGCGGCGTTGGCGCCGGCGCGGTCGCCGCGCGCGCGGCGCGCTTGGGAAAGGCCCCAGTATGCGTATGCGTCGTTGGGACTTTCGATCAGCGTCTGCAGGAATTCCATCTCAGCGACCGCCGGCTGCTCGTTGAGCAAATAAGCGGCGCCGATCGTTCGCCGGATCGGGTAATAGACATAAGGCGGCTCCGTGTAGCGTACGCGCGCCTGCGCCTCGGCGGCTTGGCGCAACTCGGCGATCGCGGCCCCATAATCGCCTTCCGCCATGTGCGCACGCCCGAGCAGTACGCGACGATAGATGCCGAGTACGTCTTGCGCCGGCACCCCGCCCTGGTTGAGCGCCGTGAAGTCTCCCGATTGAAGCAGGGCCTGCAGCGCCTCCGCTTCGGCGCGCGCGTCATCGATGCGGCCCAGCCGGATCAGGGCTTCGCCGCGCGCATAGCGCCAGGCGCCTGTCACGTACGCCACGCCCGCCGGCGGCTCAGGCGCCGCCAGCACACTCTGCGGCGGCGCAAATTGCGCGCGGGCGAACCACGGCGCGGCCTTTACGGGCTGCGCTAGCACCACAGCTTGCGCCATTTCCATCGGCACCGCTTCGTCCAGTTTGTCGGCGAATTCGAGCGCCCTGCGTCCGTCTCCGCCCATCGCCGCGCTGGTCAATACGAAGTGGACGTTGTGCGGATAGTAGCCGTAACGATAGAGCGGCGAAGGATCGGCGCTGGCGATATAGCGTTCGTCGGCCTCCACCGCCTCCAGATTGGCGCGAATGGACTCACGGAAGCGGCCGACGCGGTAGTATATGTGCCCAGGCATGTGTACGAGATGGCCGGCCTGCGGCGCCGTTGCGCCCAGCCGCTGCGCCGCCGCTTCGGCGCGCCAGGGGTCGGTCGAGGCTTCAGCTAAGTGGATGTAAAGGTGGATCGCGCCCGAATTGTCCGGGCTGCGCGCAAGCACCGTTTCCACGCGCTGGATCGCATCTGCCGCGCGACCCTTCGGCTCACGCCCGCCAGCCTCCCAGTAATCCCATGGCTGTGTATCCATGGCCGCTTCCGCCGCGAGGATCTGGATGAGATCGTCGTTCGGGAAGCGATCGGCCGCTTGCGCCATCGCATCGGCGAAAGCTGCATCGAGCGAGGCGCGGCTCTCGGGCGCCACAGCGACGTAGCGCGTTTGGATGGCGTCGATATAGGCCTGTTCGAGCGGCGTTGCGCCGGCCCGCAATTCGTGGGCGCGGCGTGCGGCGGCGTACGCCGGCGCGTAGTCGGAGGCCTCCATAGGAGCGTTGATGTTCGGCCCAAGCGCGAAGGCCTCGCCCCAGAAGCACATCGCGCAATTGGGATCGAGCCGCTGCGCGTGCCGGAACGCGCGCGTGGCTTCTGCGTGATTGAAAGCGTGCAGATAGCGCACGCCCTGGTCGAAATAGTCCTGCGCCAGCGGCACAGAGGTGGTGATCGGCATGTGCGCGTTGCCGAGCCCGGCCACAAGCGGCGGCGGCGTGTTCATGTCGCCGGGCAGCGTCTGTGCGTAGGCCTCGGCCATATCGAGCATCGAGGTCAGGCGGACCTGCCAGCGAGGCAGGCCACCCTCTCCTTGCGCACACAGCGCTGTAAGCAAGGCAGGTCTTGCCAAGGTGTCAGGCGCCGTCGTGGCGGCGCTCATCGTGAGCGCCAGAGCAGCTGTGGCGGCGCCGATCAGCAGCTTCGCGCGCATGAGTGTTCTCCCCGTGTCTCCAAGTTCGGCCGAACTTAGGCGCTGGTTGCAGGGGCTTGAACCAGACTCGTGGTGCAGTGCGGGATTTCCCTCGCTCCACGGACGGAGAACGGCGCGGGAACTGTCGTCTCAATCGGCGCGGCGAAGCGAGCCGCCCGAGGAGAGATCGATGTCGCCGATGCCCGGATCGCCATAGGCGACGACGCCCCCGCCGCTGGAGGCGTCCACGTTGAGCCGGCCGCTTGCGAATACACGCGCATCGGCGCCGGAGGAGACGTCCACACTGCCGTTCACGCAGCGCAGATCCTGGGCGTGGATGTCGGCACCGCTGGAGGCGTCCGCCCGGAATGACTCGCAACGGCCGCTGACGCGAAGATCGGCGCCGGAGGACGAATCCAGCTCGATATCGCCGCCATTGACCCCGCTTACGACCAGATCGGCGCCGCTCGATGCGGCAAGGCCTTCGACACGCGGCATTGTCACCCGCACATCCGCACGCTGGGTTCCCCACGACCAGCCGCTGCGGCGCTCAACCACGAGGGTTTCGCCGGAGACGCGCGTGACGACGCGGTCCGCGCCCGGGCCGGTCACATCGACGCTGAAGCCGGGTCCGACCGTGACTGTCACGTCCGTGCCGGCGCTGGCGGCGACGCGGGTAAATCCGGAATGGTCGCGCGGCTCTGCGAACGCCGTGCCGGCGCAGGCGATGGCAAGTACGCACCCAGCCAAAATCGAACGCATGAGAACCCCCTGTTGGACCGCGGCGGACGCACTTTGGGCGGCCGTTTTCTGGGAGATGCGCGGGGGATCGAGTTTGGATGCAGCTTAAGGTCCGTCCAGAAAGCTCGCTCCCCGCCCCCTTGCGGGGCGGGGAGTCGCTTTATTAGTCCCATCACACCAGCCGGCTTTGCTCGACCGCAGCGCCGATGAAGCTGGCGAACAGCGGATGGGGCTCGAAGGGGCGCGATTTCAGTT
>CAZHWA010000029.1:0-11426 GCA_964536175.1 uncultured Terricaulis sp.
GGCGCTGCAGTGATGCGGGGCCTAGTTAAACTCGGCGGTGATCTCTGCGCGGCGGCCCATCACCGGCGCGGCGCGTTCGGCGACGCCTTCGACGATCTTGTCGGCGGGCGCACCGACATTCACCAGTGCTGCGCGCACGCGTTCGACCCTGCGGCGCACCTGGGCGCGCGCGTCGCTCGGGCTTTGGCCGGGATCGGCGACAGTGTGGATCGTTATGGTGCGCAATTGGTTGCCAGTGGCCTCGCAACGGCGGATGCGATCCATGAAATCGTTGAGCAGCGGCGTAACCACTGGCTCATCGCTCGCCGGGGCCTCGGTAAAATACAGGATCACCTGCGCCGGCCCGCACGGAGCGTCCGGCCTGGGCTGCTCATCGACAGCGGCCGAAGCTGTGGACGTGGCCGCGGCGGCCGTTTCTTCTGCCGGCGTCTGCGCACAAGCGGCGAGCGCCAGCACCACGGAGACAGCCGCGGCTTTGATGAGAGCATGCGTCATGCGATTCCCCCGTTAAGCGCGCATATTGGCCGACCGAGGCCGGTTCGGGCAAGTGCCCGCCCGGCCCACCCGATGTTATGAGAGCATCCCCTATTCAGGCGGCCGCAGGGCGGCGTAGAACGTAGCGCAAAGAGAGGCCGCACATGTCCTTCAAGGAATTCCTCGTCTTCATTGACGGTTCCGAAGACGGAGTTGCACGTTTCCGCCTGGCGATGGACGTAGCCAAGACCAATGACGCTCATCTCGACGCAATCGTGCTCAACCGATTGCCGGGACCGCCCTTGGGCGTCGGCGCCGACGGCATGGGTCTCTACAAAGAAGAAACGCAGAAATCGCGCGAGCAGGCCGTTGTGGCGCTGGAGGCGCTAGCAAAGGTGTCGGCCGGCGCCGGGCAGGATGTGCACGTGCACGTTGTCGAGTGCGGCGCCGATCAGGCGCAGGCGGCGGCCGCCCGCCTTGCGCGCACAGCCGATCTCGTCATGCTGGGAAAACCCGAAGAACTCGACGACAGCGATCTCGACACCGACATCTTTCTGGGCGCCGTGCTCGAGGGAGGACGGCCGTGCCTTGTGTTTCCACGCTGGATCAATCCGCACCGCTGGGGCCGGCGCGCGCTGGTGTGGTGGAAGGGCACGCCGGAATCGTCGCGCGCCGTCCACGGCGCCTTGCCGTTCCTGGCTCAGGCGGAAGAGGTGCGCATTTGTGTCGCCAATCCGCGCGGCGAGCGCGAAGGCGAAGACGAGCGCAGCCTGCAGCGGCTGGGCACCTACCTAATGCGCCACGGCGCCAAGGTTGGCGATCCTGTCATGCGCGAATCCTGGGAAGGACCGGAATACATGGTCGCCTCCGAAGTCGAAGGCTTCAATGCTGACCTGGTCGTGCTCGGCGCCTACGAAAACGGACGCATGCGCGAGGAATTGTTCGGCGGCGTCACCGCCAAGCTGGTCAAGGACGCCACTGTTCCCATCTTGCTCGCGCACTGAGTTCAGAGCCGCGTGGCCTCTGCGACGCGGAAGGTCATGATGTCTCCATCGCCTTCGGTCAACGTCACGTATTCGCCCGGACGCAATTCGCGCGAACCCAGCTTGTAGAGCGGCTCTTCCGGGCCCTCGTCTTCCTCGTCGTACCAGAAATACCATTGCTCGCCGCGATGGCGCAGCCAGCCATCGGCCGGGGTTTCGTTCGGTTGAAAGCGGCGCACGGTGCAATGCTCGCGCTTATCTCGCCAGAGCGCGGGATCCAGCTTGCCGTCAGCATCGAGCGGCGCCTGGATAACGTAGCCATAGTTGTCGGCGCCATCGGGGTATCCGGCGTCCGGATTGCGCCCCAAGCGCAAGATTACACGGGTCAGACCTTTCATTCCGATGCTCCTTTCGGCGAACCTGCTTATCTAGGCGGGTAGCAACTCTTACATTGAGCCAACGCAAAGACGAGAGCCCTATGCCGCGCGCGCCGCGCACCAAAATCGGATCGAGGCCGGAAGCGCCGCGCGCCTGGCAGCGCATGCTGTCGGGCCGGCGCCTGGACCTGCTCGACCCCTCGCCGCTCGACATCGAGATCGAAGATATCGCCCATGGTTTGGCGCGCGTGGCCCGCTGGAACGGCCAGACCGTAGGCGCGCACGCCTTCTCGGTGGCGCAGCACTCGCTCACGGTGGAGGAGGTGTGCCGCAAGCTCGCGCCCGACTGGGACAAGAAGAAGCGCCTGATGGCGCTGCTGCACGATGCGCCAGAATATGTCATCGGCGATATGATCAGCCCGTTCAAGGCGGCGCTTGGGCTCGATTACAAAGCCTTCGAATTGACGCTTGAGGCTGCCATCCATTTGCGCTTCGGCCTGCCGCCGCATGCGCCGCCGGCGGTCAAGAGCACCATCAAGCGGGCCGATCTGATCTGCGCCTATGTCGAAGCAGTGCAACTGGCCGGCTTCACCCCGGACGAGGCGCGGCGCTTCTTCGGCGCGCCGCCACGGAACATCGCGCTGAAATTGCGGCCGCAGCCGGTCGCCGATGTACAGGAAGCCTTCCTGCGGCGCTTCCGGTCCCTGCTCGATCCGGCGTAAACTGCGAACACATGAGCATCATTGTCTGCCCCCTTTCACGCGTGCCTGCGGTGGCGCGCGCGCGAAAGCCGTCCCACGCGGTGAGCCTGCTCGATCCCGGAACGCCCTTCCCAACGCTCGACGGCGACACGCGGCATCTGCGGCTGCCGATCCACGATATCGAACTGGAGATGGACGGAATGGATGCGCTTTGTGAGACGCGCATGCGCACCATCCTGGATTTCGTGGAGACGTGGCGGCCGAACGATCCGATCCTGATTCACTGCTATGCCGGCATCAGCCGCTCCACGGCGACCGCCTTCATAACCGCGTGCGCGCACAATCCCCAGTGCGACGAAGAAGAAATAGCGCTCGCCCTGCGTGCGGCGTCGCCGACGGCGAGCCCAAACCGCCGCTTCGTGTCGCTGGCGGATGCGGAGATGGGGCGCGGAGGGCGCATGCGGCGCGCGATCGAGAAAATCGGCCGCGGCGCCGCTTGGTTGTCGGTCAGCGAGGCCGCGCCGTTCGAACTTCCTGTGCGCTTCGCATGAGCGGCTCGCCCCGCGTCGTGCTCGGCCTTTCGGCCGTGATCGTCGCAGTCACTGAAGATGCGCCGCACGTGGTGGTGACGCGCGAGGCCGATAGCGCCATTGGCGGCTTGCCTTTCGGTCCGTTCGACCCGGCCGGCGACCGCACGCTGGAGCTGTCGTTGCGCGGCTGGGTCAAAGAGCAGACCGGTTTCGAGATCGGTTATGTCGAGCAGCTCTACACGTTCGGCGATCGAGGCCGGGAAACGCCGCTTGCCGACATCGAAGGCAATCCCGATCGCGTCATCTCGATTTCCTACCTGGCGCTTACGCCGTCGCGCGCCGTACTCGGCCAAGCCGGCGCGCACTGGCGCTCATGGTACGACTTCTTCCCGTGGGAGGATTGGCGCGACGGCCGCCCGCCGCTGATCGACGAACTCATCGCGCCGCGCCTGCGCGCGTGGGCGGAGGCCTCACGCAACGCCGAGCGCATCGCCCAGCGCCGCGCGCGTGCGCGGCTCGCATTCGCGCTCGAAGGCGCGGTGTGGAATGAAGAACGCGCGCTGGAACGGTATGAGCTGCTGTACGAAGCCGGACTGGCGCCCGAAGCGGCGCGCGACCGCGCGCGCTTTGCGGGAGAGGCGCCGCCGGCGATTTCGGCCATGCCGGGCCTGGGCGCGCCCATGGTCTCAGACCACCGCCGCATCCTGGCGACGGCGATCGGACGTTTGCGCGCCAAGATCAAATACCGGCCGGTCATCTTCGAACTGGCGCCGGAGAAATTCACGCTGCTGCACCTGCAGAGGCTGGTCGAAGCCATCGCAGGGCTCGAACTGCATAAGCAGAATTTCCGCCGCCTGCTCGACCGCAGCGGCCTCGTCGAGGGCGCCGGCGAATTCGATGCGAGCGCCGGCGGCCGGCCCGCCGAACTCTTCCGCTGCAAGCGTGAGACGCTGAGCGAACGCCCGGTCGGGGGCGTTCACGTGCCCGCGCCGCGGGAGTGATGGATCGGAAAATGACTTGGGCCCGGCCACTCGCGAGCGCGCCGGGCCCAAGCCCCTCAGCCCCAAGCGAACGCTAAGTTAGCCGCATTGTGCGCGCATCCCCCATTTGGGGGGCAACTTCAATCGCCGGGCAATCGAGCGAGTAGCGCCACAAGTTCAGCCTGACGGTGCGTTTCGGTTTTTTCGAACAGACGCTTCAGATGATGGCGCACGGTGCCGATAGCGATCTCCATCTGCTCGGCAATGCGCTCAACGCTCTCGCCTCGGCCGAGGAGCTGGGCGATTTCAGCCTCCGTAGCAGTCAATCGATAAAGGTCCTGCAATAGCGCCCGGCGCGGGCGCGGGCGCCGATCCGGATCGACCAGCAGCAAGATCACGCGCGCGCCAGGCAACACATCGAGGCCGCGGCCGCGCACGCGCAGCGGCACGACAACGATTGGGCGTTTATTCAATCTCGGCACGACAACGTTGGCCGGCGGAGCTTCCGGCCGACGCAGCATGGCGTAATCGATCAGCTGGCCGATGCTGCGGTTGGCGCGCCAATCAGCCGCCCATAAGCGATCTCGCCTGACGCAGAACGAGCTATCGAACAGCGCTTCCGCCGCCGCCGTCGCACACGTACAGCGACCGAGTTGATCGAGCACGATGGCCGCTTCGCCCGTACATTCGAGGCCCTCGGCGAGCGCCCTTGCCCATACGGACCGAAGCCGCCCGGCAAGTTGGGCGGAGCGTATGACCGGCGTGGCGATACGCGCGAACGCCGGCTCCTCCTCAGCCAGAAAAGGACCCTGGCTATCTCCGCGCACGGCAGAGAGCGCCCAATGCTCACCGTCCAGCTCAAATCCCCACCCCGCGCACCAAGTGAAATCGTGCTTCCGCCGAAACTCATGCACGCATTGGGACCGGCGGCGCACATCACTCGAGACCACATTCTGCTCGAGTTGAAAGCCGGTGAGGCGTCGCTCTCGGGCCGTAGATGTCATCTCGTCGAGCCGCCACCACTCCTCTTTCAGATAGGACTCGATGAACGACTGCGCCGAAGATCCGTGTACAAAGTCCGGCTGCGAATCGACCATGCGCAACAAGTAGAACGAATTGGCGCCGAGCAGTTCGGCCGCTCGATCGCAGGCTTCTGGCATGCGTTCGGAATCGAACGCAGCCTCTTCAAACAGTGCAGAGACAATTTCAGTATTCAGTCTGCACGCTCCCAGCTGAATGGGAGCCTACCGGTTGTCTCTCATGAAAGGAAGCGACGAGTCTGCGCGGCGGGTTAATCAAACGCCCCTTGCGCGGGCGGTTGCAGCATGACGGGCGGCGGATACTCTCGCGTTTCAATATCTGTAACGGTCGCTTCGTCTTGTACAAATACGTCTGCGGATTCCGATGCAGGCAGGATGGCCTGAACCGGCGCGGGGGCCGAGACATAAACCGGCGGGCGGCCGTAATGCAGCGGATCGACCAAGAGACCGTCGACCCAGACTTCATAGTGCAGGTGTATGCCCGTAGCGTTGCCGGTCATGCCCATGCGGGCGATGGGCGCTCCGGCCGAGACGTATTCGCCTGGACGCAGGCGCTGATCGATCTCGCTCAGGTGGGCATAGAGGGTGCGCACGCCGCGCCCGTGATCGAGTTCGACCACGTTGCCGTAACCGCCGCGATAATCGGCATAGCGCACACGCCCATCGGCAGCGGCGTAAACGAAGCCGCCGTTCGGATTGGCGAGATCGAGACCGTTGTGCTGGCGCCCGCTATTGAGCGAGCCGCGCCAACCGAATCCGGACGACAGGCAGGCCGCTTCGGTCGGGTTGCGCAGCAGCGGCCCGGCAGGTGTTTCGATGTAGGGCGTGTAAGCCAGCGACTCCCCGCCGTAGCTGATCTGGCCGATGTTGGAGCCGCCCCCGCCATTGCAGGCGATGAGCGTGCTGTGCACGACCGCCCGCGGCGTTGTCGCGTAGATGCTCGGTCCGACCGGCTGACGCGTCGCAGCCGGATAGGACACGGGCGCCGAATACGTCGCGCCCGACGCCGCGCAACCGGCGAGCGCGAGCGTCGCGATAACAGCAAATGCAGCCTTTCGGACCACCGCCCAAATTCCTCGGTCGCGCCCCACAACACACAGTGCCGCACCGAAATGAACGGTAGCTGAACGGGTTGGCGCCGAATACTTGCGGTGCAGTAACCTTAAGCGATCGGCGCACCGCGCGGGGTCAGCGTCCACCAGCGCGCCGGCGCGTTCATGCGCTCGGCCGCGCGGCCTGCTTCAGGCCCGGCGCCCCAAAATACATCCCCGCGCAATGGGCCGCGGCGGATCGCGCCGCCGGTATCCTGTGCAACCAGCAAGCGCCGGAACGGGGCGCCGCCATAAGTTCCGTCCACGAAGACAACGGCGCCGTAGGGATGGTAGGCCGGATCGACAGCGATGGAGCCCATCGGCGTCAACGACACGCCAGCCGCGCCGCGCGGCCCTGCGTTCGGATCTTCGATCGGCTCTTCCTGGAAGAAGACATAGGAAGGGTCGGCGCTCAGGGCGCGGCGCGTGGCTTCCAATCCGCGCGCGTCGCTCCATGCCTTGAAGCTTGCCCAGGACGCGTTTTCCAGTTCGCCGCTGTCGCGCAACGCGCCAAGGGCCGAGCGCCAGCGATAGCCGTTTTGCGCTGCATAGGCCGCGCGCGCCTGCGTGCCGTCCGGAAAGGCGATGCGGCCGGAGCCTTGAATCTGCAAATTATACACGTCGACCGGATGTGCGTAGGCGAACGCCTGACCCTGGTAGGGCGCGATCTCGCCGCGTTGCGGATACGGCCGGACTTCCGTGCCGTTGATTTGTCCGGTGAGACGGCGCGGGGCGCCGCGCAAGGCGTCACTATCGTACGCTTCCGCGAATGCGGCGACATCCACCGTCACCATGTCGCTAGGCCGACGTAACAGCGGTTCGCTGAACATGCCCTCCGGAACGCGGCGCGCCTCGACGATGGGCTCGTAATAGGCGGTGAGCCGCGCTTCGCCGCTGCTGCGTACCTGGTGCGGAATAAAGTGCGCTTCGAAGAAGGCGCGCTCGCCGCCGGGCGCAACGCTTGTTGCTGCAGCGCAGGCCGCGGCCCAATCTGCGACCGTGCCGCCATAACGCCCCCCGCCCGGCAGCGCAGCACCAGGATCGCGCAAGCGCCGGCCTTCGCAAGATCGGCGAAACGCCGTCAGCGCCGGCGCCAGATCGGCGTCCCGCCAACCGGGCAAGTCGGCAAAGGCCGCGGGTTGGAGAGCGAAGTCCACCTCGGCGGGCCGCTCCGGCGTGACCGATTCTTCGCGAGGCGCAGTCGCGCACGCGGCTAGAGCGACAGCAAGCACAGCGATGACGATCCGGCGCATGGGCTTTTCCTCGCGGCTTTTATAACGGGACAGACAAGCGCGGCGAGCGCGGCCGGCGCCTGCGGAATAAGACCTTTCCCTTGCCTTGGCGGTTCCGGGGCACTAATTTTTCGCTTAGGTTATGCTCAGATGAAGCATAAGGGTCGGTTGGCGGACTTCCGCAGCCCAGACGCGCGCCCTATATATGCTCCGTATGAGTATAAGTCGCCCTCTGGCGCAAGGAGGCCCGTCCATGGCCCGCATCATTGATGCTCCTCTCACCTCCGGCGAAGGCGGCTGCGACCCGCGCGCGGTACATGGCGCCTGGGGCGCACTCGACGCCGCGGCCAAGCGCGGCCTGGCGTTTACGCCCGAAGTCAGGGCCAAGACCGACGACCTCTACGACCGCGTCAAACACGTGATCCCGGCCGTGGAGTGGCCGGCCTATGCGCCGCTGATCGCGGCAATCAACGAGATGAAGCGCGAGCGGAACGCAGTCATCCTCGCGCACAATTACATGACCAGCGAGATCTTCCACTGCGTCGGGGATTTTCGCGGCGACTCGCTGCAGCTGGCGCGCGAGGCGGCCGAGACGCAAGCCCAGGTGATCGTGCAGGCCGGCGTCCACTTCATGGCCGAGACGTCGAAAATCCTCGCGCCCGAAAAGACAGTGCTCATTCCGGACATGCGCGCCGGATGCTCGCTGGCCGCGTCGATCACCGGCGCGGATGTTCGCCTGATCAAGCAACGCTATCCCGGCGCGCCGGTCGTCACCTATGTGAACACTTCTGCCGACGTGAAGGCTGAAAGCGATATTTGCTGCACCTCCTCCAACGCCGCAGCCGTTGTCGAGTGGGCGGCGCGCGAATGGAAGAGCGATCGCGTCATCCTGTTGCCGGACGAGTACCTGGCCAAAAACGTCGCCACACAGACGGGCATCAAGATCATCTCCTGGCATGGGCGCTGCGAAGTGCACGAGCGCTTCACCGCCGAAGACATCGCCGAATTGCGGGCGGCGCATCCCGGCGTCGTGGTGCTGGCCCACCCCGAGTGCCCGCCCGATGTCATGGCTGCCGCCGATTTCGCCGGCTCGACTGCAGCGCTGCAGAACTACGTTCTCGAAAACCGCCCCGGCAAAGTCGTGCTGCTGACCGAATGCTCCATGAGCGACAACGTCGCGACGGCGGCGCCTGGAGTGGATTTCATCCGGCCCTGCAATCTCTGCCCGCACATGAAGCGTATCACGCTCGAAGGAATTTACGACGCCCTCGCCGAGATGAAGCACGAAGTGCTCATCCCCGAGGAGGTGCGCGTGCGCGCCAAGCGCGCGATCCAACGCATGCTCGACCTGCCGAAGGAAAAACCGCGCGCGGTCGAGACCGGGCGGGCGCCGGTTGCGGTGGAATTGGTTTAGACCGCGCTTCGTCAAATTGACGCCCGCTTCGCCTCCCAAGGACGTCCGCGAACGCAACGGACAAGGGGTGGATCATGCGAGGAATAGTGCTGGCCGCGGCCGTGGTGCTGGCGGCGTGCTCGGCGACGACGCAGGCAAGCGCGCAAGCGGAAAACGACCGCGCCGGGACCTGGGCCTTCCAGACCGAGCTGTATGGCGGCATGCAGGTCGGGGCTTACATGAGCGGCGTTGCGGTGATGACGGCCACAGCGCCCGACCGTTACGATATCCGGCTCATGGCCAACGAGCGGCTGGTGAACCGCATGACGGGCGAGACCCGCCTGCTGGTGGCGCATCAAACCTGCACCGGCGAACAGACCGGCGCGCAGTTCTCCATCACTTGCCAACTCGCCGAACCGATCGAGGGCTACGAGGCGGACAACTTCCTCCTGCAGCAAGGCGAAGAGCCGGGCCAACTTGTAGGCGTGCTGGAATCCGCCAACAGCGCGCAAGTGACGTTCACGCGCATGCGGTAACGCCTTCGCCAGACCCGCTCCAGGGAGCGGGAGCAAGGGCGCGATGACGTCCCGCGTCCTCATCATTGGAGCGGGGCTGGCCGGATTGTTTCTGGCGCTGAAGCTGGCGCCGCGGCGCGTCACCGTGATGAGTCGGGCGCCGCTCGGCCAGGCTTCCTCGTCGGCCTGGGCGCAAGGCGGCCTGGCGGCCGCGCTGGCGCCGGAAGATACCCCCGCTCTGCACGCAGACGATACGATTGAGGCCGGCGCCGGTCTCGTCGATCCCGTCATCGCGCGTCTCATCGCCGAGGAAGGCCCTGCGCGGGTTATGGACCTCATCGCGCTCGGCGTGCCGTTCGACCGCACGCCTGACGGCAGGCTGGCGCAGAGTCTGGAAGCGGCGCATTCGCGCCCGCGCGTCGTGCGCGTGTCCGGCGATCTAGCCGGCAAAGCGATCATGGATGCCTTGACCGCCGCCGTGCGCGTCGCGCCGCATATCGAGGTGATCGAGAACGCCCGCGCGCGCGCGCTGCTGCAAGATACGAATGGGCGCGTCTGCGGCGCCGTGAATGACGCAGCGGCGTTCGAAGCCGACGATGTCGTGCTCGCGACCGGCGGGCTTGGCGGTCTCTATGCTGTGACCACCAATCCGGCCGAAGCCATGGGACAGGGGCTCGCTATGGCGGCGCGCGCTGGTGCGTTGATTGGCGATCCCGAATTTGTGCAGTTCCACCCGACGGCCATCGATATCGGACGCGATCCCGCGCCGCTCGCCACCGAGGCGCTGCGCGGCGAGGGCGCACGCATCGTCAACGGCCACGGCGCCGGCTTCGTACCCGACCTTGCGCCTCGGGATGTGGTGGCCCGGGCGATCCACCGGGAGCGCCAAGCCGGGCGCGGCGCCTATCTCGACGCACGCCCAATCGGCGCCCGGTTCGCCGAGCACTTTCCCACCGTGTTTGCCGCCTGCATGAGCGCGGGCGTCGATCCGCGCGCCGCGCCGATCCCCATCGCGCCGGCAGCGCACTATCACATGGGCGGCATCGCCGTGGACGCCTGGGGCCGCAGCAGCGTCGAGGGGCTCTGGGCGGTTGGAGAATGCGCCTCCACCGGCGCACACGGCGCCAATCGCCTTGCTTCGAATTCACTCTTGGAAGCGGTGGTGTTCGCGCATCGAATCGCTGCGAGGTTGCGCGATGACGCATCTCAACCTCACGGCCCGCCGCAGCCCGCGGACATCGCCCCCGCCCTCCCTGGCCCGGCTCGCGCGGAGCTTCGCGGCCTTATGGACGCCTGCGCCGGGGTCGTCCGCGATCGCGCCGGCCTCGCGCGCGCTCTCGACCGCATCGCCGCGCTCTGCCAAGCTTATGGAGGGGCGAACGAACTCCTCGCAGCGCGCCTTATCCTCACCGCCGCGCACGCTCGCGCCGAAAGCCGCGGCGCGCATTTCAGGAGCGACTTTCCACATGCCGCAGCAGCGCCAGAACGCAGTTTCCTCACTGCCGCCGCTTCCTGACATCGTGCTGGAGCCGATCGTGAAACTCGCGCTGGCCGAAGATCTCGGCGCAGCGGGCGACATCACCACCGATGCGCTGATCGACGCTGACATAGACGGGCGTTGGGCTGTGCGCGCCCGCAAGGGTGGCGTCGTGGCGGGCCTCGACGCAGCCACGTTGGCGGGCTGGCAGATCGATCCGGATATGGTGTTTGAAATCTCTGCGCCGGACGGCGCCAGCGTCGAGGCCGGTGAGACGATACTCGAGGTCGAGGGGGCGGCGCGCTCGGTGCTGAGCGCAGAGCGCACCATGCTCAATTTCATCGGCCGCCTTTCCGGCATCGCCACGCTGACGCGCGCTTATGTCGACGCGGTCGAAGGCATGGGCGTGATCGTGGCCTCGACGCGAAAGACCACGCCTGGCCTGCGCGCACTGGAAAAGCGCGCCGTCCGCCTTGGCGGCGGCGGACCGCATCGCTACGGCCTCAGCGACGCGGTGCTGATCAAGGACAACCACATCGCCGCAGCCGGCGGCATTCGCGAGGCGCTGGAAAAGGCGCGCCATGCTGTGGGCCACCTCACCGCCATCGAGATCGAGGTAGATTCGCTGGAGCA
>CAZHWA010000030.1:0-11396 GCA_964536175.1 uncultured Terricaulis sp.
CGTTCGCGGCCGCGTCCGCCACCGCGCCGCTGCTTCAAGCCTGGTACGCGCGCACCGGCCGCAGCGACGCGCACGATCCGTACTATCTCTACGCTGCCAGCAATCTCGGCAGCTTCGGCGGCCTGCTCGCTTATCCGATCGTCATTGAGCCGCTATTGGGAGCGCAGGCGCAGAGCGGGGCCTGGAGCGCGGGCTATGTGGCGGTGGTTGCGCTGATTGTGCTCGCTGGGGCGCTGACGCTTGCTGCGCATGGTGAAGCGCCAAGACCGCTCGAGCATCTGGCGGATCCGCCGACCTGGCGCCAACGCAGTTACTGGATTGCGGCCGCCGCCATCCCATCGGCGCTGACGCTGGCGGTGACGCTCCACATCACCACCGATGTGGCCTCGGCGCCCATGCTCTGGGTTGCGCCGCTCGCGCTTTATTTGGCCACCTTCGTGCTCGCCTTCGCTCGCGGCGGGGAAAAACTCGAACCGGCGACGCTGCTCATTCATCCGCTCGCACTCGCGCTCATGATCGTGTCGTACTACGCGTTCGGCAATTGGATCGGCTCGGTAGGGGGCATCCTCGGCGGCTTCTTCTTCAGCGCGCTTGTCTGCCATTTGGCGCTGGCGCGTTCGCGGCCAAGCGCGGACCGCTTGACCGAGTTTTATCTGTTCGTTTCGCTCGGCGGCGTGCTCGGCGGCGCCTTTACTGCGCTTGTAGCGCCGGTCATTTTCAACAACGTCTACGAGTACCCGGTGGCGCTCGCCGCCGTCTGCCTGTTCCGACCGCGCGGGGCCAGCGACATGCCGCGGCTCAGCGATGCGTCGCTCGCCGCCGCCATTGCCATGGTCGTGCTGGCGCTGCTGCTGATGCGGCTTGCCCCGCTCGACGCCACGGTGGTGCTGGGCGCGCTCGGTGCAGCCGCAGCGCTGATCGCCGCCGGCTGGGGTGACGAAAGCCGCCCGCCGCCGTTCCGCTACGGCTTCCTCGGGCTTGCCGCGCTGCACGCGCTGCTGGTGATCTGGATCGCCTTCAATCTCGACACCGTATTCGTGCAAGGAATTGCCGAAGGGACCTCTTATCTCGACATGCGCGCGCCATGGAATCTGCTGTTGATGGCGTCGAGCTTCCTGGTTCTGGCGTTTGCCGTCCACAGCACTGTGCAGCGTCGGCGCGATAACAAGCGCATCGCCGATTTCGCCCTCGGCGTGACCATTCCCTCGGTCGTTTTGCTGATCATGATCGTGCTCGCCGGCGCGCGCATGGACGCTAACGCCCTGAGCGTCATCGGCGTGCTGTTTTGCGCCTTGGCGCTGTTTCTCAACCGGATGCGGCCCTTTGCGTTGGCAGGGATAGTAGTGCTGGCGTTCGCCGTAATCATGCTCGACGACATTCGCGGCGCTCGCATCATCACTCAGGAGCGCAGCTTCTTCGGCGTCTTGCGAACGCGGGTGGTCGAGGACCGCGACGAGCAGGCGGCGCCGCCCCTACGCATCCTGATGCACGGCACTACGATACACGGCGCTCAGCTGGCGACGCCTGAACTCGCGCGCCAGCCGCTGACCTACTATCACCCGCGCACCGCACTGGGGGAGGCGATCCTGGCCGGTCTCAGCACCGCCGATCCGGCCGATCTGGCGCTGATCGGCCTCGGCGCGGGCTCGACGGCGTGCCTGATGCGCCCCGAGGATCGACTGACCATATTCGAGATTGATCCGGCTGTAGTGCGCCTTGCAACCGCGCCCGATGGCGATTTCACCTACGTCCCGGTCTGTCAGCCAAACGCACGCATCGAACTTGGCGACGCCCGGCTGCAAATCGAGCAAGAGCCAGACGCCTCGTATGACGTCGTAGTCGTCGACGCCTTCTCGTCCGACGCGATCCCGGCCCACCTGCTGACGCGCGAAGCGCTCGCCATTTACCTGCGCAAGACGCGCGAAACTGGCATCGTTGTCCTGCACCTCTCTAATCGAAACCTGGCGCTGGTCTCGGAGGCTGCGCGCGTCGCCCGCGACCTTAATGTGCCGACCTTGTACCGGGTGAGCGATCAGTTCGACCAACCCTATGTGGGTTACTTCGGCGGGCTGGCGGCGAGCGTGATGATCGTCGCGCATTCGCACGCCGTCCTGCGCCAGCTGGCACTGACAAACGACGATTGGCGGGTGATTGAGGCGCCCTCGGGCCGCGGCTGGACCGACGACCACATCAATGTGCCGCGCGCGCTCTGGGAAAGCCTCACCGGCGCCGAGCAATGCCGGCTTTATCCCTACTTGGAGCGCTGCAACAGCGAAACTCCAGCCCAGGTCACTACGCCGGACGCTCCAGCGTCGCCGTAGCCTGGGCCGCAACGCCTTCTTCGCGGCCGAGAAATCCCATCTGTTCGGTTGTCGTCGCCTTTACGCTGACACGCGAGAGCGGGAGGCCAAGCACTTCAGCTGTGCGCCCACGCATGGCGTTGCGATGGGGGCCAATCTTCGGCCGTTCGCACACCAACGTGATGTCAGCGTGCACGATGCGCGCCCCGGCGTCCGCCGCAAGCTGCCCCGCGTGTCGCAAGAAGCGTTCGGAATCGGCGCCTTTCCATTGTGGATCGCTGGGCGGGAAATGCGCGCCGATATCGCCTTCGCTGAGCGCGCCAAGAATGGCGTCGACCAGAGCGTGCCAACCGGCGTCAGCGTCGGAGTGACCGAGCAAGCCTCTCTCGTGGTCGATACGAACGCCGCAAAGCGTCACATGATCGCCTGGACCGAAGCGATGCGCATCGAAGCCGTTGCCGACGCAGACTGCGGCTCGGCGGCTGAGTAGGCTTTCCATGAGATCGAGATCCTCGCGATAGGTGATCTTCGTCAGCTTAACGTTGCCGGGCACGAGCACGCATGCGCCGCCGTGCGCCCGCACCACGGCGAGATCGTCGCTGACGGATGCATTCGTAGGAAGTGCGGCATACGCCGCCCGTAAGACATCCGCGCGGAATGCTTGGGGCGTTTGCACGCACATCAGCCCCTCGCGGTCGACTTCGCCCGTCACGACGCCGCGCCCATCGGTTCGACGGAGCGAGTCCGCGATTGGCAGCGCGGGCGCCGCGCCCGCCGCGCCCGCCTCGATTTTCGCCACGAGTGTTTCAATCAGCTCGGGCCTGACCCCCGGCCTTGCGGCGTCGTGGACGAGGATGACGTCGCTGTCGTCGATCGCGGCAAGACCGGCACGGACCGAAGCGGTGCGGCTCGCGCCGCCGGCCACGATTCGCACCGGGGGGCCGTAAGCCAGCGCGGCGCGGCAGAGATCGCCGTGCTCCTCGGCGATAGCGACGGCAACCGGCGCTACGTTTGCCTCAACCAGAGCATCCACGGACCAGCGCAATACCGGCCGCCCAAGCAAGTGTGCGTATTGCTTTGGCATTTCGCCGCCGGCGCGCGCCCCGCGCCCCGCCGCTACGATCACAGCAGCCAGCTTCATTCAGGAGAATTCCTCGCGCTCTTGTTGCATCGCAGCATATATCCCTTGGCGCCTGCTTTTTAGGCGCCATAAGCTGAAGGTCCTGGAGCGCCACTGTGGTCGGTGTGGACGAATTTCCCCCGCTTGTCTCCCTGGCCCCGATGGCCGGGGTTACGGATATTCCGTTTCGCCGCCAAGTGAAGGCGTTCGGCGGCCGGTACTGTGTTTCAGAGATGATCGCCTGCGAACAGCTGGCGCTCGCACGCATTGACATGGTGCGGCGCGCAGCCGGGGCAGGCGTTATCGCGCCCCTCGTAATTCAACTGGCCGGGCGCGATGCAAAATGGATGGGGGAAGGCGCGCGCCTCGCCGAACAAGCCGGTGCAGATGTCATCGACATCAATATGGGGTGCCCGTCCAAGAGCGTTGTCAGCGGCGCTTGTGGTTCAGCGCTGATGCGCGATCCCGATCACGCCCTGGGGCTGGTCGAAGCAGTCGTAGGCGCAACCAGCTTACCCGTCACCCTGAAGCTGCGCCTGGGCTGGGACGAAATTTCTCTAAACGCGCCTGAGATCGCCCGTAGCGCCGAACAGGCAGGCGTGCGCATGCTTGTGATCCACGGGCGCACACGCAGCCAATTTTTTCGTGGCAGCGCCGATTGGACGGCGATCCGACCCGTCGTCGAGGCGGTTCGCATTCCCGTCATCGCCAATGGCGATATTGCCACGGCGGACGATGCGCGCGCGGCGCTGGCGCAATCAGGCGCAGCTGGAGTGATGATCGGCAGAGCAGCGCAGGGTCGCCCTTGGTTGACTGCTGCAATCGAGCATGCGCTGCGTAGCGGAGGCGATATAACGCCACCATCGCGGTCAAGGCTTCTGCAAAGCCTACTCGCGCTCTATCATGACGCGCTCGCCCTCTACGAGCGCGATCTTGGCGTGCGCGTTGCGCGCAAGCACATCGCCTGGACTATCGACGCCGCGTTCGGCGTCGAGGCGCGCGAGACGCGCAAGTCCATTTGCACGCTCGACGACCCCTGTCGAGTATGCGAAGCGCTGGTGCGATTGTTCGAGTGCGAAACGCCTCTGGCGGAAGCTGCATGAGCGAGCCTGCCATTCACCCGCTACCGCGCCGCGCCCCTGGACCGGACGCGGAACGCTGGCTCGAAGCGCTGCCGGCTCCGGTTATTGGCGTCGATGCCGGTGAGCGGATTCGTTTCGCGAATGCCGCTGCCGCCGAACTGCTGGCTGGCATCGGACGGGGTTTACTGGGACGCCGCCTCGATGAGATCTTCGGCCCGGATGCGCCGATGGTCGGCTTGGCGCGCCGCGCCTTGGGCGGCGCCGCCGGCGTAGCCGAAGCGGACGTCGCACTTGTCGGTCCCGGCTTTGCGCTGGGCCGCGCAAGTGTGGCCGCGGGCCCAGTCGGCGAGAACGGCTACATCGCTCTCGTGCTGACCCGTCCGGCGCGTGCGCGCCCGGCCCCCGCGCCAAGGGGACAGTCGGCTGTGCGTACGCTTGCGCATGAAGTGCGCAATCCGCTTGCCGGCATCCGCGCCGCCGCACAGCTCATCGCACGCAGCACCGACTCAGAATCGGCCGCTTTGGCGCAACTCATCTGCGACGAGGTAGACCGTATTCACCGGTTGACCGACCGCATCGAACCGCTCGATTCAGTCGGTCCGCCTCAATTTGAGCCCTTCAATATCCACCAAGCGCTCGAGCGCGTGCGCAAGCTGATCGGCTCCAGCGCGCCGGACATCATGATCCGAGAACGTTACGATCCGAGCCTGCCGCGCGTGCAGGGCGACATGGATCAACTGATCCAGGCGTTGCTCAACATCGCAAAAAACGCCACGGAGGCCGTCGCCGATCAGCCCGACGGCGAGATTGCGTTCATCACGGCCTACCGGCCAGGCGTCAAGTTCCGCTCCGCCGCCAGCAGCGCCGCGCGCGCACAGCTTGAAGTGCATATCGTCGATAACGGACCCGGCTTGCACGCCGACGTCGCCGACCGATTGTTCGAAGCGTTCGCCACCACGAAGCCCGGCGGCATGGGGCTCGGCTTGACTGTGGCTGCAGATATAATTGCGCGCCACGATGGGCGGATCGAGGTCGACAGCGCGCCGGGGCGAACGGTGTTCAAGATTCTGTTGCCCATCGACCCGGACGAAGGCTCGTGAGCGCGCGCATTCTGCTCGCCGATGACGATGCTTCGCTGCGCTTTGTGTTGGCGCAGGCGCTCAACAAGGAAGGCTATGCCGTGCGCGCGACAGGCAATGTCGCGACACTCTCGAAATGGGTGCGCGACGGCGAGGGCGACCTTGTTCTCAGCGACGTCTACATGGGCGATGACTGCGTGTTCGATGCGTTGCCGGGCATGCGAGCTGCACGTCCAGCCTTGCCGGTCATCGTGATGAGCGCCCAATCGACGGTGGCCACGGCCCTAACCGCCGCCGGCACGGGCGCCTACGATTATGTGCCCAAGCCTTTCGACCTGGATGTGCTGATGGCTGCGGTGCGGCGGGCGCTGTCAGGCAAGCTCGACCCGAAAGCACGCGCGCAAGTGCTGAGGGCCCAGAAAGACGAAGGGCTTCCGCTGATCGGTCGTTCGTCTGCGATGCAAGATGTCTATCGCGCGATGGCGCGCGTTGCCGGCACTGACCTAACCGTATTGATCGAAGGCGAAAGCGGCACGGGCAAGGAGCGTCTGGCGCGCGCTATTCACGAACACAGCCGTCGCAGCGGCAAACCGTTCGCCGTCCTCAGCCTCGCCGGGCTCGATGCGCGTAAAGTGGATGATCATTTGTTCGGCGTAAGCGGAAAGTTTGCTGAGGCTCGCGGGGGCACGCTCTTCCTGGAAGACCTCGATGAAATGCCAAGCGAGGCGCAGACGCGTCTTGCCGGGTTGCTTCATGCGGAGGATGAGCGGCCGGATGTTCGCATTATCGCGGCTTCGCAACGCACTCTGGCTGCGCTCGCACGTCAGGGCTCGTTTCGGCAAGACCTGCTCTATCGCCTCAATGTGGTGACCATCCGCCTGCCGCCGCTGCGCGATCGACTTGACGATATTGGCGATCTCGCGCGTGCGTTTCTGGTGCGGGTCACGCGCGAAGGCTTGCCAGACAAAGCGATCGATAACGCCGCCATCGAGCGTCTCAAAGGGTATAGCTTCCCCGGCAACGTCCGTGAGTTGGAGAACCTGTTGCGCCGCGTCGCGGCGCTGTCGCCGGCGCCTGTCATAACGGCGCAAGAGATCGCGGAGGGACTGAGTTCGCCGCAGTGTGACGTCCGCGAGCAGGACGACTTTACGACCGCCATCGCCCAACGTCTCGCTACGGAATTTGCGCAAGCACGCCCTGGACTGCCGGCGCCGGGCCTTTACGACCGTCTTTTGGCCGAGGTCGAAATGCCACTGATCGCCCAAACCTTGCAGGCCACGGGCGGAAACCAGATTCGCGCCGCAGCCGTGCTCGGCATCAATCGAAACACCCTGCGCAAGAAGATTAAGACCCTTGGCCTTCGAACTGGCCGCGGCGATTGACGGGAGCGTGTTCTTGGTTCAACACCTATGTTGCCCTCCGGCAACATGGGACCCCCCGCCATGGTGCTACCCCTCGCCGCCGGCGAAGCCGCTGACGCCGCCGTTCTGAGCGATCGGCCGCAAAGCCGCAGCTCAGCCGTCTTCATCGCCGGCCTTGCACTGGCGACTGTGCTGACGGCTGTCGCCACAATCGCGTTGCTGCTGGGCGGCGGGCTCGCAGGCGAGTTCAACACGCTCATCGGCGCGCTGCTGATCGCGAGCCTCATAACGTGCGCCGGGCTAGCTGGCATCCTCACTCATCGCTTGATGCGCGTTGCACAGGCGTGGAGTTCGGCCGCCACCGGCGCGCGTTTGCACGTCCGCTTCGTAACGCTGTTCAGCTTGGCGGCGCTGGCGCCCGCCATCATCGTCGCGGCCTTCCTCGGCTTCACCTTCAGCCAGGGCGTGGAACGCTGGTTCAGTGAACGCGTCGAGAGCACCATCGAAAATGCAGCGGGGGTAGGGCGGGCCTATCTCGATCGCGAAAGTGCGGAGGCGGCGGCCGAAATCCAGGTCATGGCGCAAGACCTAAATGTGGCGCGACGCGGCCTGACCGAGGACTCGACGCGTTATCTCGCTTTCCTGCAGGCGCAGGCTGAAGGACGCGGTTTTGATTCAGCCTACGTCATCTCCCGCGACGGGACGGTCCTCGCCAGCGCTGCGGAGCCTGGCGCCCGTGCACGGGAGCCGGAGCCAGCCGACGACGATTATGAGACCGCCGATCAAGGCGAAGTCCACATCATGGTCGATCACGAGAACAGCCGGATTCTCGGGCTCTATAGGCTAACCGCCTACACCAACGCCTACCTGCTTGTGTCGCGGCCGGTCGACCCGGGTCTGATGGGGAGGTTGGCCACCTTCTACCAGGGTGTCGCCGATTATCGTCAGAGTCAGGACCAGCAGGGCGTGCTGCGTGGGCTATTTGCAATGGCCTATGTGTCGACAGCGCTGATCGTGCTCCTGGGCGCCGGCTGGGTGGGACTGACCAGCGCCACGCGCGTCGCCGAGCCGATCGGCCGTCTGGTCGGCGCTGCCCGGCGGGTCGCGTCCGGCGACCTTAAGGCGCGTGTGGAGGTAGGCGAGGAACGTGACGAACTCGACGCGCTCGCCACCGCGTTCAATCGCATGACCGCCCAGCTCGAAGCGCAGCGCAGCGATCTGGTGAAGGCGCAGGAAGACGCTGAAGCGCGGCGCAGCTTCATTGAAGCCGTGCTCGGCGGGGTCAGCGCCGGCGTTCTGGGCCTCGATCGCGACGGGCGCATCACGGCAATCAACAGTTCGGCGGCGCAGCTGCTCGACATGGAGCAAGCCCATCTCGTCAATCGTCGTCTTGTCGATGTGGCGCCTGAGTTCTCCGAACTTCTCAACCAGCCGCCGCAAACCGGCGAACTGCCGCCGCAACGGGTGGACCTGGTGCGCGAAGGCGGGACCGTGAACCTGAGCGTGCGCATGAGCCCCGATTTGGAAGGCGGCCTTGTGCTCACCTTCGACGATATGACCAAGCTTATTTCTGCCCAGCGCCAGGAGGCTTGGAAGGACGTGGCGCGCCGCATCGCCCACGAGATCAAGAATCCGCTGACGCCGATCCAGCTTTCGGCAGAGCGTTTGCGCCGCAAGTACGCCGGCGAAATCTCTTCGGATCAGGACACGTTCCTGAAATGCACCGACACCATCCTACGCCAAGTCGCCGATATCGGCCGCATGGTGGATGAGTTCTCCTCGTTTGCGCGCATGCCGACGCCGAAGATGGCGTTCGCCGACATCAGCGAGATCGCGCGCAGCGTCGTGTTTGGCCAACGTCTCGCCTTCGCCGACATGCGCGTTGACGTCGAAGGCGTCGACAAGCCGATCGGCCTAGTCGTGGATGAACGGCTGATCTCGCAGGCGCTGCTCAATCTGATCAAGAACGCTGCCGAGAGCGTGCAAGCGCGCCGCGCGCGAGATGGCGAGCCCAAGGATGGTTTCGTCGTGCTCCGCCTGCGCGATCTGGATTATGGCGTGCAATTCGAAGTAATCGACAATGGCTTGGGCTTTCCCGAGAAGGACCGCCACCGCCTGATCGAACCTTACGTAACGACGCGCAGCAAAGGCCACGGGCTGGGCCTGGCGATCGTCGCCCGCATCATAGAAGACCACGGGGGGCTGATTGAGTTGGACGACGCACCGGGACCGGGGCCCGGCGCCATCGTTCGTTTTGTCTTGCCGAAGCGCAACGAGCCTACCGACCCACCCGCAGAACACGGCGCAGGAGCCTCATAACATGGCCACCGACATTCTTGTTATCGACGATGAAGCGGACATCCGCGATCTCGTTTCCGGCATATTGGAGGACGACGGCCACCAAGTGCGCGCTGCACGTGACAGCGACGAAGCACTCGATGCATTCAGCAAGCGCAAGCCCTCGCTGGTCGTGCTCGACATTTGGCTGCAAGGCAGCCGCATGGATGGCCTGGATCTCCTCAGCACGTTCAAGGAGATCGATCCGGACATGCCGGTCGTCGTGATCTCCGGCCATGGCACCATCGAAACCGCCGTCGCAGCGATCCGCAAGGGCGCCTACGATTTCGTCGAGAAACCGTTCACCGCCGAGCGTTTGCTGCTTGTCGTGCAGCGCGCCTTGGAGGCTTCGCGACTTAAGCGCGAAAACACCGCGCTGCGCGCGCGCTCGGCCTTCAGCGACGAGTTGATAGGCTCCTCGCCGGCAATGGCGGCCCTGCGCGCGGCGATTGAACGCGTGGCTCAGACCAATTCGCGCGTCCTGATCGCGGGCCCAGCCGGCTCCGGCAAAGAGCTGATCGCTCGCCTGCTGCACGAGCGCAGCCCGCGCTCCACTGGCGCTTTCGTCGCCATCAACGCCGCCTCGATCGCACCTGAGCGCATGGAGAACGAGATCTTCGGCGAGGAAGGGCCAGACGGCCGTCCCAAGAAGATCGGTGTTTTTGAACAGGCCCACGGCGGTACGCTGTTTCTCGACGAAGTGGGCGACATGCCCTTGGAGACGCAGTCAAAGATCCTGCGTGTGCTGGTCGAGCAGCGTTTCCGCAGGCTTGGCGGCGGCAACGACGTGCAGGTCAATGTGCGGGTGGTCTCGTCCACGTCGCGCGATTTGCGTGGCGACATCGAGAGCGGCCGTTTTCGCGAGGATCTGTTCCACCGGCTCAATGTTGTGCCGCTCCGTGCGCCAAGTCTGACAGAACGGCGCGAAGACATCCCAGAACTGGCCGGTTATTTCGTGGGGCGTCTCGCCGGCATGTCCGGCGTGCCGCCGCGCCAGATCGGGGAGGACGCGCTCGCGGCGCTGCAGGCGGCCGATTGGCCCGGCAACGTGCGCCAGTTGCGCAACGTGATCGAGCGTATTCTCATCCTCGCCACTGGCGATCCCTCAACGCCCGTCACGATCGATGCGCTCCCGCCCGAGGCCTGGCCGCAGGCCGGCTTCTCCAAGCACGACGGTTTGCAGGAAGTCATCGGTCTGCCGCTGCGCGATGCGCGCGAACGGTTCGAGCGCGAGTATCTCAACGTTCAGATTACGCGCTTCGGAGGCAACATTTCGCGCACCGCCGCTTTTATCGGCATGGAGCGCTCGGCGCTGCATCGGAAGCTGAAATCGCTCGGCGTCGATCCACCCGGGCGTAATGGCAACGGCCACGAGGCCGAATGAGAGGCATTGCTTACGTCAACGGCGCTTATGCGCCACTCGCGCAGTCGCTCGTCTCAATCCAGGATCGCGGCTTTCAGTTCGGCGACGCCGTCTACGAAGTGTGGCCGATACGCGACGGCCGCATCTTCGACGCTAAAGGCCATATGGCGCGCCTGCATCGCTCGTTGAGCGAGCTGCGCATCCCTTCGCCCATGAACGAGGCTGCGCTCTGGACCGTCATTCGCGAGACCGTGCGCCGTAATCGCGTGCGCCACGGCATTGTCTACGTCCAGGTCAGCCGGGGGGCGACGCGCGGACGCGACCACACCTTTCCCAACCCAGCCGTGCCGCCCACGCTGGTCGTGACCGCCAAGAATCTCGATCGCACTGTGCTTCACAAGCGCGCCCAAGAGGGGGTGAATGTCATCACCTTATCCGAAACGCGGTGGGCCCGCAGAGACATCAAGTCGGTGAACCTGCTCGCTAATGTTCTCGCGCGCCAAGCGGCCAAGGAGGCTGGCGCCTTCGAAGCCTGGTTTGTCGATACAGATGGCTATATCACGGAAGGCACATCATCGAGCGCCTTCATCGTCGATGCCCACGGCGCGGTCCGCACGCGTCCGCTTTCGAACGATCTGTTGCATGGGGTCACCCGCGCCGCGCTCATCGTTGTGGCCCGTGCGAACGGTCTGAAGGCGAGCGAATCGCCTTTTACGGTCGCCGACGCCGAAGCGGCGCGCGAAGCGTTCATTAC
>CAZHWA010000031.1:0-11289 GCA_964536175.1 uncultured Terricaulis sp.
CCGGCGCTCTGCTGACGGTGGGGCTGGTCATCATGCAGGAAGCGCGCAGCGAACGCGCGCTCGCTGCATTGCGCGATCTGGCGCAACCCAAGGTGCGCGTCGTGCGTGACGGCGCGTCCACGCTGATCGCGGCCGTCGACCTGGCGCCGGGCGATCTGCTCCTGGTGGGCGAGGGCGACCGTGTGCCCGCGGATGCTGTGTTCGTCGAAGGCGGCGTGCTCAGCGTGGATGAGTCGGCGCTCACCGGCGAGTCGGCGCCAGTGGCGAAGCGGAAGGCGTTGGCGCATGAGTCGTTCGACGACGATGTGACGCCGGGTGCCGAGACTGGGCCATTCTTGTTTTCCGGCTCGCTGATCGTGCGTGGCCAAGGCGCAGCGCTGGTGGCGCGCACCGGGGCGCGGTCGACGTTGGGGAAGATCGGCGCCGCCCTTGCCGGCATGGAGCACGAGGCGACCCCGCTGCAGCGCGCTGCGGGGAAGTTGATCGCCTTGCTGGGCGTCGTGGCGCTTGGCTTCTGCGTCGTGGTGGCGATCGCCTATGGCTGGTCGCTCGGCGATTGGACCGCAGGCATGTTGGCCGGCATCACCGTCGCGATCTCGCTCATTCCCGAAGAATTCCCGATGGTGCTGGCCGTATTCATGGCGCTTGGCGCCTGGCGGCTGGCCACCCATCGCGTGCTGGTGCGGCGCAGCGCCGTGATTGAGACGCTGGGGGCGGCGACCGCACTGTGCGTCGACAAGACCGGAACGCTGACGGAAAATCGTATGCAGGTCGCGGCTGTGTGGGCCAATGGCGAGCGACGCGACGTTCCAGCCCGCGGTGACAATGAGCCTGCGCGCGAAGCGATCGCGCTGGCGCGGCTCGCCTCGGCGGTGCGCCCAATCGACCCCATGGATCGCGCCCTCGACAAGATCACGCCGTCGCCTGCCGGAACGCCGGAACGCACCTGGCCGCTTCGGCCTCAGCTGATGGCCTTCGTTCAGCTTTGGCGCCGCGGCGCGGACGGCGTGCTCGCCGCCAAGGGCGCGCCGGAGGCCGTCTTTTCGTTATGCGCTCTCTCCGAAGCGAAGGTGGCTGAGTTGCAGTCGGTCATCGACGACTTCGCGCACGACGGCTTTCGCGTGCTCGGCGTCGCGTCGGCGCAGACCGATGCAGGGTTCGACGGCGAGCCGGCGGATTTGACCTTCGATTTTGCCGGCTTGGTGGCGTTCGTGGATCCCCTGCGCGCCGATGTGCCGGTGGCGCTGCGCGAAGCCCAGGGCGCCGGTATCAAGGTGGCGATGATCACCGGCGATCATCCCGCGACTGCGCGCGCCATCGCCGAGGCTGCCGGCATCGATACCAGCGGGGGCGTGCTCACTGGCGCCGACATCGCCGAGTTGTCGCGCCCGATGTTGCGGCAGGCGGTGCGGCGCGTGGGCGTATTCGCCCGTGTCTCGCCGGACCAGAAACTGCTTCTCGTCGAGGCGCTTCGCGCCGAAGGCGAACTGGTGGCGATGACCGGCGATGGCGTCAACGATGCGCCGGCGCTGGAGGCCGCGCATATCGGCATCGCCATGGGTCAGCGCGGAACAGACGTCGCGCGGGAAGCGGCCGATCTGGTGCTGCTCGACGACAGTTTCGCATCGATCGTTGGCGGCGTGCGGCTGGGCCGGCGCATCTTCACCAATCTGCGCAACGCGCTCACCTACATCACGGCCATCCACGTTCCCATCGCGGGGCTGGCGCTTGGACCTGTTGTGCTGGGCATGCCGCCGATGCTGTTCCCGATGCATGTCGTCGCGCTCGAACTGGCGATCGATCCGACCTGTGCGCTGGCGTTCGAGGGCGAACGCAGCGACGCCAAAGCGATGCAGCGGCCGCCGCGGCGGCGTGACGAGCCTCTGTTCGGAATGAGACAGATCGTCATTGCGCTTGTGCAGGGCGCCGGACTGCTGCTGGCCGTGTTCGCACTTTATGCCTGGGCGCTTTCCACCTATGCCGAAGAGATCGCGCGCGGCGGCGCTTTCATCGCGCTGGTGCTTGGCAATCTGGCGCTGGCCCTGTCCGATTCTATGACCTCGGGCCGGCTTTTGGGCGCGCATCGGCTGCCCTTCATCTTGATTGCCCTTGCCGTGTCCACGCTGTTGACGGCGATCTTTGTCGTACCAGGGCTTGCTGGGGTGTTCGACGTCGCATCGCCGCCGGCACTGCTGTTGACGCTGTCGATGCTGTTGGCCGCCGGCGTCGGCGTCTACGCTTGGCTTGTGCGCGCGCTTGCCCGAAGGGTTGCTGGCGGCGCAAAGAAGGCTGCATGAACGATGTTCCGCACACACCGACCTCGCTGAAGGCAAAGCGGCTTCACTTGCTGGCGCAGGACGAGGCGATTGTGTTCTTGCGTGCGGATTGTCCGGTCTGCCGGTCGGAAGGGCTTTCTGCGCGCGCGCTTGTGCTGCTGAGCGCCGGCGATCGCGAGGTCATCGCCACGCTTTATCAGGTGGCGAACGCCTGGATCGGTCCGGACGAGGCGGGTCTCTCCGAGGCGGCGTGGCGGCGACTTGACGTCAGCGAGGGCGAGCCGGTTCGCGTGCGTCATCCGCCGCCGCTGGAGTCGATGGCGGACGTGCGCCGGCGAATCTATGGCGGCCGGCTGGATGAGCGCGCGTTCCGCGCCATCATCCGCGACATCGTCGCGGGCCGCTATGTCGATATTCATCTTGCGACGTTTCTGGCGGCGTGCTCGGCGTTCGCACTCGATCTCGACGAGATCAAGCACCTGACCGCGGCCATGGTGGACGCTGGCGAACGCCTGTCGTGGCAGGCGCCGCTGGTGCTGGACAAGCACAGCGTAGGCGGTCTTCCCGGCAACCGCACCACGCCGATCGTTGTGGCCATTGCAGCAAGCCTTGGTCTCGTGATGCCAAAGACATCGTCGCGGGCGATAACTTCGCCCTCCGGCACCGCCGACGCGATGGAGACGCTGGCGCCCGTCGATCTCGACATCGTCACGATGCGCCGCGTTGTCGAGCGGGAAGGGGCCTGCATCGCCTGGGGCGGCGCCATGCACCTCAGCCCCGCCGACGACATCCTGATCCGCGTCGAGCGCGCGCTGGACATCGACACCGAAGGCCAGCTCATCGCCTCAGTGCTGTCGAAGAAGATCGCAGCCGGCGCGACGCATGTCGTGCTGGACCTGCCGGTTGGGCCGACAGCCAAGGTGCGAACGCCCGAAGCTGCCGAGGCGCTCACCGCGCATCTGGAGACGGTGGCGGATGGGTTTGGCTTAAGAACCAAGGTGGTGATGACCGACGGCGCTCAGCCGGTCGGCCGCCGCATCGGCCCGGCGCTGGAAGCGCGCGACATGCTGGCGGTGCTGCGGAACGGGCCCGATGCGCCGGCCGATCTGCGTCAACGCTCCTTGCAGCTCGCCGGCGCGGCGCTCGAACTTGCAGGAGCCGCGCGGCTCGGGAGCGGCTATGAGGCGGCAAGCCAAGTGCTGAGCGACGGTCGCGCCTTGGCCAAGTTCGAGCGCATCTGCGAAGCGCAAGGCGGCATGCGCACGCCCCCCGTGGCGCCGCTTACCCAGGTCTGGGAGGCGGAGCATTCCGGGTTCTTATCGCACATAAACAACCGCAAGCTCTCGCGACTTGCGAAACTGGCGGGCGCTCCGGATGACAAGGCGGCCGGCATCGAATTGCACGCACGGCTGGGCGAAGAAATCGTGGCGGGTCAGCCGCTCGTCACCGTGCATGCGGTTGCACCGGGTGAACTGGACTACGCGATGGACTATGCGGCCGCCAATGCCGACATGCTTCACATCGAGGTCTGATCGATGGCGCGCATCATCCTGGCAATGCCCGGCAACGAGGCGATGGCGGCAGAAATCGCCGAGCGCTCGAGCATTCCGCTGGGCGATGTGGAGATTCGCCGCTTTACCGATGAGGAATCTTACGTCCGCATCGCAAGCAGCGTCAGGAATTGCGACGTCTATATCGTCTGCACGCTTGCACGGCCGGACAGCCAGGTCGTTGCGCTGATGTTCGTGGCGGAAACGGCGCGCGCGCTGGGCGCGGCGAATGTCGAACTGATCGCTCCCTACATGGCCTATCTGCGACAAGACACGAGTTTCCGCGAAGGTGAGGCGGTATCGGCGCGCTGCTTTGCGCGCCTCTTGTCGGGCGTCTTCGACACGGTGGTCACGGTAGATCCGCACCTGCATCGCATCGCTGCTCTGAACGAGGTATTTGAGACTTCAACGCTTGCGCTCTCGGCTGCGCCGCTGCTCGCCGATTGGATCAGGGCGCATGTAACCGATCCGCTGATCGTCGGCCCAGATAGCGAAAGCGAGCAATGGGCGGCCGCTATCGCGGAACTAATCGGGGCGCCGCATGTGGTGCTCGCTAAGCAGCGGCTAGGCGATCGCCGGGTCGCGCTCCAAGTGCCGGACTTGTCCGCGTGGGCGCACCGTAGGCCCGTGCTGATCGACGATATCGTCTCGTCGGGAACCACGGCGTTGGAGGCGGCGCAGCTCCTAAGGGCGCAGGGATTCGACGAACTCCATTGCCTGGCCGTGCATGCGCTGTGCGACAACGCCGTTTACGCCCGCCTCCGAGCAAGCTTCACCGCTTTTGTCTCGACCGACACCGTGCCGCACCCCAGCAACGCGATCGGCGTGGCGCGATTGATCGCCGCGTCATTGGCTGAAGATGCAGGATCGGCTTGAGGTGGCTCAATGCCGCCGCGCGTCCTATCTTGTGTCTTGGTGCGCAGGAGTATTGCGATGGACCCTGGCGAACGGCAATTGCAGCCAGAAGACGCGGTGATGGCGGTTCTGCTGTTGGCGCGGACCTGCGATGGGCGGCTGCCGCCGCGCGAGGAGGAAGCGTTCCTGTCCAAGATCAAGCGCTCGCGGGTTTTCCGCGCGCTTGGCGAACGCGGGCTGAGAGACCTTGAGAGGTCCGTTGCCAACCGGCTCAACGAAATCAGTTTGCCGCAGGCCTGCGCCGCCGTGCCGCCAGATCTGCGCGCGCCGCTGTTCGCCCACGCCTTCGAGCTTCTGCTCGCCGATGGCGATCTCAATGAGGCCGAGGCAGACTTCACCAATGCGCTTATTTTAGCGCTCGATCTCACCCGAACCGACGTCGAACGCATCGTCGACGTGATCACGATGAAGAACCGCCTTTAGCCTGGCGCGCCGCACCTTGCTTGGCTTTGCTGTCGCCGTACGGCCAGCGATGCATCCGGCGCGTCCAGGGCGGCGATGACGCCGGCGTCGCGGCCATAGAGGTCCTCAGCGTAGGCGACGGCGCCGTCGGGCGCCAATGTCGCAGTGATGTAGAGCACATAGATCGGCAGCGGCGCAGCCAGAGCGATTACTTGATTGTCGCCGCCGGCGATCCGGCCGCGCAGGCTCTGCTCATCTTCGCCGTCCAGCACGGCGGCCGCCAGCGAGACCGGATCTTGCACGCGAATGCAACCGTGGCTCAGTGCGCGGTCGGCGCGATTGAACAGGCCACGGCTCGGCGTATCGTGCAGATAGATCGCATGCGGGTTGGGCAGATCGAAGCGGATGTGCCCGAGCGAATTGGCGCCGCCGGGGCGCTGACGCACGCGATAGGGAAACGGCCGCGCCGACCAGTCGACGTCAGATAGAGCGACGGCGCGTCCGGCTCTGTCGAGCACCTCGTAATTGCCGCGTGCGGCAGCGTTCGGATCGCGCCGAAACTGGGGCAGGAGTTCGTTGAGCAGGATGCTGCTCGGCGGCTCCCAATAGGGGTTCAGCGTCACCGAGCGGATGGCGGCGACGAACGCCGGCGTCTGCGTTCGCCGTGCGCCGACAATCGCGGCATGCGATTGCGCAACCTGACCGTCTTCCACCAAGGTCACACGGAGTTGCGGCACATGGGCTTCAACGCGCCGCAGCGGCATCTCTCGCGGCAACCAGCGCCACCGTTCCATGCTGGCGCGCAATTGCGCGAGCCGGGCTTCGCGCGTGCGTCCATCGCCATCCTCGGCGCCGGGCGCTTCCGCCGACACGCGCGCAAGTTCCTCGCGGAGCGCCACATACTCCGCGCTCTGCGGCAGCAAGCTGCGAAGCACATCCTCCGGTGATTCCCCGGCGGATGCGCGCGCGGCGAGCTCGGTCACGTCTGGCGGCGGTTGGGCGGGAATGAGCCACTCCGGGTCGGCTCGCTCGGGCAATGTGGCGCCTTGCGCAAAGCTGCGGGCGAGCGAGGCGAACAGGGCGTCGGCGGCGACATCGAGTTGTGTTGCGCTGGTTTGATCCGTCGCCGCACTCGCTGCATAGCGCTCGATCTCGGCGAGCGACGCCGCTTCCGATGGCAACCCTTCAGCCGGCGCCGCTTCCGCCGTTCGCTTCAGCGCGCCGAGCGCCTCGGCGGTCCAGGCGAGCGTGATCTCTGGCGCCGCGGGTTCAACGTCCCGGCTGCCCGGAGTGCAGCCGGCGAAAACGAGCAGGGCGCCGGCAGCGAGGCAAGACTTCAGATCCCTAAGCATGGCGCTGAAACGAGGACTCCATGTTTCTCTCTGCCTACGAGACTAAAGCCGGGCGGTGTTGACGTCGATCAAGAGCGCCGTGGGGCGGACGACTAAGTCTCGACGCGAGAAGGAAGATGCGATGGGACGCGTTCGAGGAAAAGTGGCGATGGTGACTGGCGCGGCGCTCGGCCTCGGCCGGGCCGCGGCCGTCATGTTGGCGAGGGAGGGGGCGGCCGTTGTTGTAACGGACATAAAGGAGAAGGAGGGGGGCGCGGTCGCCGAAGAGATCATAGACGCTGGCGGAGAAGCGATCTTTGTTCGCCACGACGTCGCCGCGGACCCCGATTGGCGGGCAGCTATTGCCGCCGCGGCAAGGCGGTTCGGCGGACTTGACATCCTGGTGAACAATGCCGGCGTTGTCGAACCTGGGAGCTTCGAGGCAGTGTCCCTTGAGAGTTGGCGCCGGCAGCTTACCATCAATCTGGATGGGGTCTTTCTGGGCATCAAGCACGCCGCCGAGGCGATGAAGCGTCGCGGCGGCGGCTCGATCGTCAACCTGTCGTCCATCGCCGGGCTCGTCGGTGACCCCAATCTGGCGGCATACAATGCAAGCAAGGGTGCAGTGCGTTTGCTGACGAAGTCCGCGGCCCTGCACTGCGCCAAGTCCGGTTACAAGATCCGCGTGAACTCAATTCATCCCGGTGCGATCGTGACGCCGATGGTGGAGAACTTCCTCACGGCGGCCGCGGACCGCGCCGCGGCGGAAGCGGCGCTGGTGGCCCAGCATCCTCTTGGACATATGGGCGAGCCGGACGATGTCGCTTATGGGGTGCTTTACCTCGCATCGGATGAGAGTAAGTTCGTGACAGGTTCTGAGCTGGTGATCGATGGGGGCTTCACCGCTCAGTGAGGCCCGGCGGGCCGGCGGAATCCCGATGCTCATAGTGCGCTTCTTCGGTGCGGCCGGATGTGTGACCGGCGCTTGTTTCCTGATCGAGACCGAGCGCGCGCAGGTGCTGGTCGATTGCGGCTTGTTCCAGGGGCCAAAGACGCTGAAGGCGCTGAACTACGGCGCCTTTCCATTCGACCCGCGGCGTGTCCATTCGCTCGTGCTCACGCACGCGCACGTCGATCATAGCGGCCTCATTCCAAAGCTTGTCCTGGCCGGCTTCAACGGACCCATCTTCGCCACCCGCGCCACGGTCGAGCTTTCGCGCATCTTGTTGGCCGATGCCGGCGCCATTCAGGAAATGGAAGTCGAGGCGCTCAATCGGCGCAGGCGCCGTCATGGCGAAGACGAGGTGTCCCCGATCTTTACGCGCCGGGACGCCGAGGCGGCGCTTTCCCAGTTCGATGTCGTGCCGATGAAAACGTGGCGGACAGTTGCGCCGGGCGTGCGCGCGCGCTGGTGGGACGCGGGCCACATTCTTGGGTCGGCCTCCATCGAGCTGGAGGTGACGGCCGACGACAGTAAGCAGCGTCTGCTATTCTCGGGCGATATCGGGCCGGGCGGTCGCGACTTCACGGCCGATCCGGAAGGCCCGAAAGGAATCGATCATCTCATCGTCGAAAGTACATATGGCGACAGAGAGCGGCCGAGCATCGACGCGGACGAGCGCCGGCGCGTGCTGGCGCAAGAGACGTGTGAGGCCCACGCCGCAGGTGGGCCGCTGCTCATTCCCGCATTTGCAGTCGAACGCACGCAGGAGCTGATCGTCGATCTGCTGACGGTGATGGAGGCGAACGAGGCGCCGCCCGGACCGATCTTCCTCGACTCGCCGCTGGCGATTCAGGCCAGCGAGACGTTCTTGGAGCTGGGACGAGACGGGAGCGGCGCCAATCCGTTCGCTCGCCTGCAAGAATCGGGCTTCCTGAGATACACCGAGACAGCTTCCGAGAGCCGGGCGATCGAGCGCATGCGCGGCTGGCACGTGATCATCGCGGCCAGCGGCATGTGCGACGCCGGACGCGTGCGCCACCACCTGAAGCGCTTACTATGGCGCAGCGAAGCGACGCTCCTGCTGACCGGCTATCAGGCGATCGGGACGTTGGGGCGATTGCTGCAGGAGGGCCGCGACGCAGTACGCATTCAAGGTGACGAGGTCAAAGTGCGCGCGCGCATCCGCACTATCGATGTCTATTCCGGCCACGCCGATGCGAGCGGGTTGATGCAGTGGGTCGACGCGCGAGAACCGATAGGAGGAGCCATTTTCTTGACCCATGGCGAGCCGGAAAGCCTCGATGGTTTCAAGCGCCGCCTGGAGAACGCCGGGCGCAACGCCGATCGCGTCGTTATCGCGCACTTGGACGCAAGTTACCGGCTGTATCAGGACGGGCGCGTGGAGCGGCTGCCCGGCGCGCCCCGTCTGGATCCGGCCGCTCCCGCCCGGCTCGATTGGCATAACCTTCGTTCCGAGTTCATGGCCAGGCTGAGCCGGCGGCTCAACGAGGCAGGCAGCGATGAGGAACGCGAGACATTGTTGTCGACGCTGCTCCAGTCGATCGACGATGGGCAGTCCGGCGACAGCCGGTCCTAGGCCAAAAGCACCGTGATTTGGTGGATGCCCAGTCCGATCAGTCCGCCGATCAGCGTGCCGTTAATGCGAATGTACTGAAGGTCCGGCCCGACATTCTGCTCGAGCTTGCTGACGACGGTGCGCGTATCCCAGCTGCGAATTGTTTCCGAGATCAGCGCGCCGAGATTGCGGCCGTGCCGCGCCGCGATGTCGACCAGCAGCGCGCGCAAGCGCGTGTTGACGGAGGCTTGCACTTCGCTGTCGTCGAGCAGCGCTTGGCCAAAACGGGCGAGGGCGTCCGCCAGCGCCTCGCGCACTTCCGGCTTGGCGCCGCCGATGGCCAAGCCATCTTTCAAGTTGCGCCACAACGTTCGCAAGTATTCGCCGACAGCCGGATAGGTGAGCAAGTCAGCGACAGCGTCCTCGATTTTCGAGCGCAACTGGGGCGAGCGCTCGAGGTCGTCGGCGAGCTTGTGCAGCCATTCGGTTATGCGTCGGCGCGCCGGATGGTTCTCATCCTTCGACATGTCTTGAAGCGATTGTTCGAGCGCGCCGATCAGCGCATCGGCGGCGCGCGCGTCCAGCGCGATCAGCCGCCAGATCCAGGCCGTATTGGCCCGCACCTGAGCGCGGATCGCGGCTTGATTCTGTTCGAGGGCGCTCCAGCCTTCGGCCAGCGCCGCGTTGACGACGGGTTGGTGCCGGCCTTGCTCGGTCAAGAAGCGAAGTACCGCACCGATCGCGCCAGCTAGGCGCGCGTCGGCGCTGAGCTCGCGCAGCTGCCGGCTGAGAAACTCGCTGACCGTTTCGTCGTCCAGCAGCGCGATGATGGAGGGTGCAGCATCGAGCGCGCCGTCGGCGATACGGCGCGCGGCGGTGGGGTCGGCCAGTTGCTGGGCGAGGCCCTTGGCCAGGTCCTGTCGTTCGAGCCGCTCGCGCACCACCTGAGGCGCCAGGAAGTTTACCGCCACGAACTCGCCCAGCGCATCGGCGATGCGATCCTTGCTGCGCGGGATGACGGCGGTATGCGGAATGGGCAGGCCCAAGGGGCGGCGGAAAATCGCGGTGACCGCAAACCAGTCGGCGAGGCCGCCGACCATTGCCGCTTCCGCGAACGCGCGCACATGCGCCCAGGCCGGGTTGCTTGCCTGATTGGCCACAGCAAGCCCGTAGAGCACGCTCATGGCGATGAGCAGGCCGGTGGAGACGATGCCGGCGCGTGAGGTCAGTAGAGGTGACGGCGCATCGGCGGAGATCGGGCCTTTTAGCATCAGCCAAGCATATCCGATCGCGCGGCCAAATGATGCTGATCGAGCGCAAAAGCAGCGAGATTGATTCGCCGCAAGTGCGGCGTCGTACCATATCGGGTAGGGATTCAGCCTTAGCAGGAGAAGCGGATGGGCCTGGCGGGGAGATTGATCGGCGCGACGGTGATTGTCGGCGCGGCGGCGGCAGTGGCGGTGGGCGTGGTTGCCGCGCCACGGATTTTTCGCGCCTCCCGGCCCTTTTTGCGCGAAGCTCTGCGCCGGGGCATAAGCGCGTACGATCGAGTGCGCTCGGCAAGCGCCGATCTCATCGAAGATATTGAAGACCTCGTGGCTGAGGTGCGCGCCGAAGTCCTGCATGACAGCAAGGCCGCCAACGACGAGGATCCCGCGACGCCTGAGCAGCGTCAGGCGTGAGACTCATCGGCGCCAGGGCCAGAACGTAACGGCAAGCCAATCGACAGCAGGCTCAGACCGATGAGCAGTACGGCCTCGGCCAGCCGAGGCGGACTGATGCGCAGGACGCGGCGTAACAACGGCAGCGCGAAGGCGACGCCGAGAAGGGCATAGGCCGTGATCACGCCCGCCTCCAACGGACGGTCGATGTGCTGGCCCGCGCCGTGACGCGGCCGCAGACGCAACGCATGCGCCAATTGCCGGCTGCCGAGCGCCAGGAAAGTCAGGCCGCGCGTGCGTGCGCCGGTTCCGTGCCGGGCAGTTGCGAGCACATGCGTGATAATGGCGGGCGCGGCGATGCGCAGGGCGTCGCCGGCGAGCGAGCTGAGTTCGGCGCGGCCGAATATGTCATGCTCCGCGCGCCGGGGCGCACGTTGCAGAATCCCTTCGGCCGGTCGCGACATGGCGAGCCCCAAAGCGGGAAATACATCGGTGACGAGATTGAGCCAGAAGAGCTGGGCAGGCGTTTCCAGCGCATCGGGCCCATGCAGCGCTTCGGCCAAGAGCAGCGCCACTTCGCTGGCGTTGGTGGCGAGCAGAAAGCGCACGGCGCGGCGCAAGTTCTCGTCCGCAGC